>NZ_JANOAL010000093.1:0-48080 GCF_031411155.1 Polaromonas sp.
CGCCGTTGTAACCCATGCGCGCCGCCAGCACATAGGCGCTGGAAGCCGTGGGCAGCGCGGAAAACGCCAGCAAAACCGTGCTTTGGGTGGCTGACAGGCCAAACAGCTGGGTCAAACCCAGCGCCACCAGCGGCAGCAGAAAGTGCTTGATCGCCAGCAACGCCAGCGCCAGCGTTTTGGCTTGCGCCAGGTGGCTGAACTGCATGCCCGCGCCCGCGGCCATCAGGCCCAGCGCCAGCGATGCGGCGCCTATGCGTGTCACCGTGGGCTCCAGCCATACCGGCAGGGTAAAGCCCAGCAGATTGGCCACCAGTCCGCTGGCGGTGGCCAGAATCAGCGGGTTGCGCACCAGTTCGCGCAGAAAGCCGCGCTGGGCGTGCCTGGCCATGGGCCACACCGCGGCCACGTTGGACAGCGGCACGCAGACCCCAATCAGCACCGCAATCAGCAGCACGCCCTGGCTGCCCGCCAGCCGGTCGGCCAGCGCCAAGCCTATGAAGGAGTTGAACCGGAAGGCCACCTGCGCGCTGGCGGCGTGTTCGCGCCTGTCGATGTGGCTGCCCAGCCAGGGCAGGTGCGGCAGGCTGTAGGACAGCGCAATGCCGCTCAGGCTCACCATCAGCCCGGCGGCGATCAGGCTGGACGCGGCCCCCAGATCCAGCGGGCTTTTCACAATCGAATGAAACAGCAGAACCGGAAACAGAAAGAAGTAAACCAGCGCCTCCACCTGCTGCCAGACCGTGCGGTTCAGGGCGGTGTAGCGGCAGATCAGGTAGCCAATGACGATGAGGGAAAAGTCGGGGAAAAGTAGTTGCGCAAAATTCACCCGGCAAGAATAACCGCAAACCCACGCCGGCCTGCGGGTTTGCCCTTATGCGTATTCCACAGGAGCGCGAAACAGGGCTTGCGTTTACCATTCGGGCTGCTTTTTCTCTGAAGGATCTGAACATGCAACGTCGTTTTCTCTTTGCCCTTTCTGCGTTAGCGTTGGCCAGCGCGGCAGGTTCTGCATGGGCCCAGGGCTACCCCAACAAGGTGATCAGGCTGCAGGTGCCGTTTGCGCCTGGCGGCACCACCGACATCGTGGGCCGGGTCATTGCCGATCCGCTGGGCAAGGCGCTGGGCCAGACCGTCATCGTGGAGAACAAGGCCGGCGGCGGCGGTGTGATTGGCGCCACCGAAACCGCGCGCGCCGTGCCCGACGGCTATTCGCTCGGCGTGGCGACGGTGTCCACCACGGCGGCCAACCCGGCGATCAACCCGAAGACGCCGTACAACCCGCTGACGGACTTCACCCCCATCATCAACATAGCGGCAACGCCCAACATCATTGCGGTGCATCCCAGCTTTCCGGCCAGGAACTACAAGGAATTTGTCGCCGAGCTCAAGAAGAACCCGGGCAAATATTCCTACGCCTCGTCCGGCACCGGCGGCATCGGCCACCTGCAGATGGAGTTGTACAAAAACTTGAGCGGCACCTTCGTCACGCACATTCCCTACCGCGGTGCCGGCCCGGCACTGAACGACACGGTGGCCGGCCAGGTGCCGATTATTTTTGACAACATTCCCTCGGCGCTGCCGTTTATCCAGCAAAAGCGTCTGATTCCGATCGTGGTGGCCGCGCCGCAGCGCCTGGCGGTGCTGCCTGACGTGCCGACCTTCAAGGAACTCGGCCTGGAGCCGGTGAACCGCATGGCCTACTACGGCATCGTCGGCCCCAAGGGCCTGCCCAAGGAGGTGGTCGACAAGGTCAGCGCTGGCGTGAAAAAGTCGCTGGAAGACCCGGCGGTTCGCAAACGCATTGAAGACACGGGCTCGCTGATCGTTGCCAATACCCCCGAGCAGTTTGCCGCGCAGATCAAGGCCGAATTTGAGGTTTACAAGAAAGTGGTCGACACCGCCAAGCTCAAGCTGGAATAGGCCAGGCCGGGCAGGCCCTTCCGGCCGGAGCTAAGCTGCTCACGCTGGCTCAGGGTGACACCGGCCGGCGCGGCGGCTTTTTTTGATGGCCATTTGTTATCGTAGGGTCCATGCACGCTCAAAGCCAGGCCAGTATTGACGAATTCATCGATGCCTTGTGGCTGGAGGATGGCCTCTCGAAAAACACGCTGGCGGCCTACCGGCGCGACCTGTCGCTGTTTGCCGTCTGGCTGGCTGCCGAGCCGCAGGGCCGGCGCCGGCTGGACGACACCGGCGAGCTGGATTTGAGCCGCTACTTTTCGGCCAAACACGCCAGCACCAAGGCCACCTCGGCGAATCGGCGGCTGACGGTGTTCAAGCGCTACTTTCGCTGGGCGCTGCGAGAGCGCTTCATCAGCGCCGACCCGACGCTCAAACTCCAATCGGCCAGGCAGCCCTTGCGCGTGCCCAAGCTGATGAGCGAGGCCCAGGTGGAGGCGCTGCTGGCGGCACCGAATGAAGATACCGCACTGGGCCAGCGCGACCGCGCCATGCTGGAGCTGATGTATGCGAGCGGCCTGCGCGTGAGCGAACTGGTGGGGCTCAAGACCTTTCACCTGGGCCTCAATGAAGGCGTGCTGCGGGTGATGGGCAAGGGCAGCAAGGAGCGCCTGGTGCCGTTTGGACAAGTCGCGCGGCAATGGATTGAGCGCTACCTGGCCGGGGCCAGGCCCGACATTCTGGGCGGCCAGCAGACCGACGACCTGTTTGTGACCGGCCGCGGCCAAGGCATGAGCCGGGTCATGTTCTGGATGCTGGTCAAAAAATACGCGCAGCTGGCGGGCATTCATTCGCCGCTGTCACCGCACACCCTGCGCCACGCCTTTGCCACCCATTTGCTCAACCACGGCGCCGACCTGCGCGCCGTGCAGATGCTGCTGGGCCATGCCGATATTTCCACCACCACGATTTACACGCATGTGGCGCGCGAGCGGCTCAAGTCGCTGCACGCCCAGCACCATCCGCGCGGCTGATATGGCCCCCACGGTCGTTCACTGCGTGTAACTCCCTGCCCCCCGAGGGGGCCGCCCGCCTGTGGCCCGGCAAAGCCGGTTCCACGGCTCATGCTGAGTCGAAAAGTTCATGGGCGCCACCCAATGGGGGTGTATTTCACCAGCAAGGGCCGCGGGTCCGGCTTCGCCGGCCCCAGGCGCCGCCCCCTTGAGTGGGGAACGGGCTACACGAAGTGAGCCCGGACGGGGGTGTACATATAGTCGCGGCTGAACGGGTAAACCGACTGCGCGCCCTTGGCGTAGGGCTGACGCGCATCGCCGGTCGGTTTGGTCGCCAGCAGCTGGTGCAGCGACAGCCAGCCCTGCTCAAAACTCATGGCGCTGCCGGCCAGGTAGAGGCGGTAGGCGCGCAGGGTTTTTTCGGCCTGCTCCGGGCCGCCGTCAGCCGCCAGCACCTGGCGTGCTTCCTCGAGCCGGGCCTCCAGCGCGTCTGACCAGTCCCACAGTGTGCGGGCGTAATGCGGACGCAGGTTTTCCGTGTCCACCATCTCCAGCCCGGAGCGCGTCAAGTGCTCCAGCACGGCGCTGACGTGCAGCAATTCGCCTCCGGGGAAGATGTATTTTTCAATGAAGTCGCCCATGCCGGCGCCAAGCTGCCGGTTTTCAAGTCCGCCGGCGGTGATGCCGTGATTCATGACCAGCCCGCCGGGCGCCAGCAGGCGCATGATTTTGCCGAAGTAGGCGCCCATGTTGGCCTGGCCCACATGCTCGAACATGCCGACCGAAGAGATCTTGTCAAACGGGCGGTCCTCGGGCATGTCGCGGTAGTCGCGCAGTTCCATGCGCACGCGCCGGCCCAGGCCTTTTTGCGCAATCAGCTGCTGCACATGGGCATGCTGGTTTTTGGACAGCGTGATGCCGGTGGCGTCCACGCCGTAATGCTCGGCCGCCCACAGCAGCAAGCCGCCCCAGCCGGCGCCAATGTCCAGAAAACGCTCGCCCGGCTGCAGCATCAGCTTGCGGCAGAGATGGTCGAGTTTGGCCTCCTGCGCTTCTTGCAGCGTCGTGGCATCGTCGCTCAGGTTGCGGTAATAGGCGCATGAATAAACCCGGCGCGGGTCCAGCCACAGCGCGTAAAAGGCATCGGACACGTCGTAGTGAAACTGCACCTGCGCGGCGTCCTTGGCGGGCGTGTGGGCCGCCAGCGACCTGGCCCGGCGCAGCAAGCCAGACCACCAGCCGGTGTCGCTTTGCACCGGGTTGCCCGGCAGCAGCCGCGTGACCGCCCGCATCACGTCGCGCATGGCGCCTTCGAGCTGCAGCTTGCCTTCGACATAGTCTTCGGCCAGCGCACCGATCTGGCCTGCCTTCAGGCGGGCAATGCTGGACCAGGAAGAAAAAGACAGTTTGACCGGGGCGTTGGGCGCGCCCAGTTGCTGGCCCTGCGGCAGTTGCAGGGCAACGTCTGCGGGAAGGCGCGGGATATGCGCCTGCAGGTCAGGAACCAGGGGCTGGATCATGGCGAACTCCTCTCTGAGCAATTCCAGTCTAGCGTGCTTCAGCGATTCATGCAGGGCAGGCCGGCACAGTTCTCAAACTGCTCTCAAGCCGCTGCGGACAGCAAGACCAGTTCGTCATCCTCAAACCCGGCCTGGCGTCGGGCGTCGAGGTTCAGTGGCCCCTTCAGTCGCGGGGCGCCATACTGGCTTGCCAGTTGCGCATAAGTTTTGATCGGGTCCAGCCCGCGCTGGTTGCACAGGTGGCGGTACCAATGGTTACCAATTGCCACATGGCCGATTTCGTCGCGCAGGATGATGTCCAGGATTTCGACCGCCCGCAAGGCGGCCGGCGTGCCGACCTTGCGCAGCCTGGCCTGCATCGGCGGGGTCGCATCGAGCCCCCGCGCCTCCAGCGTACGCGGCACCAGCGCCATGCGCGCCAGCACGTCGTGGCTGGTCTTGGCCGTCATGTCCCACAGCCCGGTGTGGGCCGCAAAGTCGCCGTAGTCATGGCCCAGGGTCTGCAGATGGGCCCGCAGCAGGCTGAAGTGCTCGGCCTCTTCGGCAGCGACCGTGAGCCAGTCCAGGTAGTAGGCGCGCGGCATGCCGTCAAAGCGCCAGATCGCATCGAGCGCCAGGTTGATGGCGTTGAACTCGATGTGGGTGACGGCATGCAGCAGCGCGGCCAGGCCCTCACGGGTATGCGGCGAGCGCTTGGGCACGTCCAGGTGCGAGCGCAGTTCGGGCCGCGGCGGACAGCCGGGCAGGCCGGCGGGGGCTGGCAGTTGCGCGCTTGTTGCTATCAAAATGGTAGCTGCTTGACCTCGTAATTCGTGGGCTATAAGCACTTTTCGCCCTGAATTTGGCTCCAGCAGCGCCTCCAGCGCACGCTGGCGCAGTTCGGGCGGAGGTGGCGGGGCAGTCATGGCCCAATTGTCAACCATGGCTTGCCTGCCTGGGCGGGCGCGGCTACTTACAATCGGGCATTCAATCCTTTCCCCTGATTCCGCCCTCAAGGACCGCCATGGCCATTTACCAGCTGGACGATATGAAACCTGCCCTCCACGAATCCGCCTGGGTGGCGGACAGCGCGCAGGTCATGGGCAATGTGGCGCTGGCGCAAGACAGCAGCGTCTGGTTTGGCGTGGTGATTCGTGGCGACACCGAAACCATCAGCGTGGGCCGGGGCTCCAACATCCAGGACAACAGCGTGCTGCACGCCGACGACGGCCTGCCCCTGGTCATCGGCGACAACGTCACGGTCGGCCACCAGGTCATGCTGCACGGCTGCAGCATTGGCGATGGCTCGCTGATCGGCATTCAGTCGGTGGTGCTCAATGGCGCCAAAATCGGCAAGAACTGCCTGGTCGGGGCCGGTTCGCTGGTGACCGAGGGCAAGGAGTTTCCCGATGGCTGCATGATTCTGGGCAGCCCGGCCAAAGCGGTCAAACAGCTTTCCGCAGAGCAGATCGAGGGTTTAAAAATGAGCGCGAAGCACTATGTAGACAATGCCCGGCGTTACAAGGCCGGTCTCAAGAAGATGGCCTGAACCGTACCCAGAGCATGACCAAACCCAACAAATACACCCAAATTTCTAACGCCAGGGCTCCCCTTCCAGCAGGGGCCGCAGGCGCAGCGCCCCCTCGGGGGGCAGCGAACCACACGAAGTGGGGAGCGTGGGGGCCTGATGTCTGAACTCCATAAATTCATCTTTGACGGCCTGCCGGTGCGCGGCATGCTGGTGCGGCTCACCGATTCCTGGCGAGAGATCCTCAAGCGCCGGGTGGCGGCCGGCGGCTATCCGGTGGAGGTCATGCACCTGCTCGGTGAAATGACCGCGGCGGGCGCGCTGATGCAAAGCAACATCAAGTTCAACGGCGCGCTGATCCTGCAGATTTTTGGCGACGGCCCGGTCAAGCTTGCCGTGGCCGAGGTGCAGCCCGATCTGAGCCTGCGCGCCACCGCCACCGTGACGGGGCCGATTGAGGCGGGCAGTTCCCTCAGCGAGCTGGTCAATGTCAACAACGCAGGCCGCTGCGCCATCACGCTGGACCCCAAGGACAAGCTGCCCGGCCAGCAGGCCTACCAGGGCGTGGTGCCGCTGTTTGGCGACCAGCGCGAAAAGATCGAGAACATTGCCGAGGTGCTGGAGCACTACATGCTGCAGAGTGAGCAGCTCGACACCAAGCTGATTCTGGCCGCCGACGGCAGCATGGCGGCGGGCCTGCTGATCCAGCGCCTGCCGGTCACCGGGCAGGGCAACCTGCAAGGGCAGATTGACCGCGATGCCAATGAAGACCAGATTGGCGTCAACGAAGACTACCGGCGCATTGCCCTGCTGGCCAGCACGCTCAAGCGTGAAGAACTGCTGACGCTGGATGCGGACACGATCTTGCGCCGCCTGTTCTGGGAAGAGCCCATCACCCGGTTCGAGCCGCTAAGCCCCAGCTTTGCCTGCAGCTGCTCGCGCGAGCGCGTGGGCAACATGCTGCGCGGCCTGGGCACTGCCGAGGTGGAAGGCATTTTGCGGGAGCGTGGCCAGGTCGAGGTCGATTGCGAGTTTTGCGGCGCCAAGTACGCCTTCGATCCGGTCGACGCGGCGCAGATTTTTACCCACCCGAACCGCCAGCCACCGCCGACCGCCACCGTGCAGTAAGTGCCTCAAAAAGCGCGGGTACAACTAGCCGGCGCGGCTGGCCAGCAGGTCGCTCAGCAGCCGGTGCTCGCAGGTCGGGTCGCTGCATTTGTCGCAGGCCCAGACCCAGGGGCCGGTTTTGCCTTCTGGCGGTCTGACGAGGCCGGCGGCTTGTACTTCTGGAGGCAGCCGGCGCCGAATTTCCCGCAGGGCTTGCTCTAGGCGTTCAGAGGCGTCCCCGTAAATCACCCGGTAGGCCGCGCCCGAAAACGCCAGCGCCGCGCGAATCGACTGGTCTGCGGCCTGCTGCCGGGCCGCCAGTTCCGGGCTTGGCGCCGGCGTGTCCAGCCCCATGAGCAGTGTCAGGTCGTAGTGGGCCAGTTTTGCCGCAAGCGCAGCGGTGCTGGCAAGGTCGACAAGCGTAACGGTTGCCGCGCCATCAAGCGCATGGTTCAGTGCCGCCGCCAGCTGCGTTGTTCCAGTGTGTGGTGCGCCCAGCAGCGCAACTTTCAGCACATTCTTGCCTGACGGGGTGACGCTTTGCAGGCCCTGGCGGACTGGGCTTACTTGGTGATCTGCACAAAGATTTCGTTGGGCTTGACCATGCCCAGCTCGCTGCGTGCCTTTTCCTCGACCATCTCCAGGCCCTCCTTGAGGTCGCGCACCTCGGCCGACAACTGGTCGTTGCCGGCCTGGGCCTGGGCGTTTTTGGCGAGTTGCCCGTCCAGCCGCTGCTGCAG
Organism: Polaromonas sp.; assembly: GCF_031411155.1. Lineage (GTDB taxonomy): Bacteria > Pseudomonadota > Gammaproteobacteria > Burkholderiales > Burkholderiaceae_C > Polaromonas. The sequence goes on from NZ_JANOAL010000093.1 coordinate 7,787, forward strand.
CTCCCGCACGCTGGGAACGCTGCCCCGGCCAATCCAGAGTTGCGCATGAAACAGCACCAGCAGCGCTATCAGGATGGCGGGGATGATGCGGTTTCCCACGGGGCGCCTGGGCTCTGGGGACTCGATCTGGGCGGCGACGGGGCGGGCGCGCGGCGTTTAACGCAGGTTGTAAAACGCTGCGCGACCGGGGTAGGTGGCAATGTCGCCGAGGTCTTCCTCAATGCGCAGCAGCTGGTTGTACTTGGCCATGCGATCCGAGCGGCTCAAACTGCCGGTCTTGATCTGGCCGGCGTTGGTGCCCACGGCAATATCGGCAATCGTCGAGTCCTCGGTCTCGCCCGAGCGATGGCTGATGACGGCGGTGTAACCGGCGCGCTTGGCCATTTCAATCGCGGCAAAGGTTTCGGTCAAGGTGCCGATCTGGTTGATCTTGATCAGGATCGAGTTGGCAATGCCCTTGTCGATGCCTTCCTTCAGGATTTTGGTGTTGGTGACGAACAGGTCATCGCCGACGATCTGCACTTTCTTGCCCAGGCGTTCGGTCAGAATTTTCCAGCCATCCCAGTCGCCTTCGGCCATGCCGTCTTCGATGCTGATGATGGGGTATTTGTCGACCCAGGTGGCCAGGATGTTGGTCCATTCCTCGGCCGACAGGCGCAGCCCTTCGCCCGCCAGCACATACTTGCCGTCCTTGTAAAACTCGGAGGCCGCGCAGTCCAGGCCCAGCGCAATCTGCTCGCCGGCCACAAAGCCGGCCTTGTCAATCGCCTCCAGAATCATCTGGATGGCGGCTTCATGGCTGGGCACGTTGGGCGCAAAGCCGCCCTCGTCGCCCACGGCCACGCTCATGCCCTTGTCATGCAGGATTTTCTTGAGTGCATGAAACACTTCGGCGCCGTAACGCACCGCTTCGCGAAAGCTCGGTGCGCCGACGGGGATGATCATCAGCTCCTGCAGGTCGAGGTTGTTGTTGGCGTGCGCGCCGCCGTTGACCACGTTCATCATGGGCACCGGCATCTGCATGGCGCCGCTGCCGCCAAAGTAGCGGTACAGCGGCAGGCCGGCTTCTTCAGCGGCCGCGCGTGCCACGGCCATGCTGACGGCCAGCATGGCGTTGGCGCCCAGGCGCGATTTGTTGTCGGTGCCGTCCAGGTCAATCAGGGTACGGTCCAGAAAAGCCTGCTCGCTGGCGTCCAGCCCGAGCACGGCCTCGGAGATTTCGGTGTTGATGTGTTCCACGGCCTTGAGCACGCCCTTGCCGAGGTAGCGTGATTTGTCGCCGTCACGCAGCTCGATGGCTTCGCGCGAGCCGGTGGAGGCGCCGGAAGGCACGGCCGCGCGGCCCATGACGCCAGACTCCAGCAGCACGTCGCATTCAACGGTGGGGTTGCCACGGCTGTCGAGAATTTCGCGGCCGACGATATCAACAATTGCGCTCATTATTTTCCTTCGGAAGTAGATGAAGAGAAGAGGTCTCAGACAGGGGCCGCAACGCCCTCGACCAAAACCATGTTAAAAAATTCGGTGGTGCCCAGGCGTTTGGCCCGCGCTGCCCGGTACATCTCGCCATCGTAAAAGGCCTTGGCCGCCGCGTAGCTCGGAAATCGCAACATGGCGATGCGGCTGGGTTGCCACTGGCCTTCCAGCGTCTCGAAGCGGCCCCCGCGCACCAGGTATTCACCGCCTGCCGCGGCCACGGCGGCGGGCGCCACGGCCATGTACTGCTGGTACTGCTCCATATCGGAGATCAGCATGTCAACAAAGATGTAGGCGCAGGGCATGGCGTTCTCCGTGGGGTTAATTGAAATGGTTTTCAAGGTAGCCATTTTTCTTGGTCACCCGGTCCAGTTCCAGCAGGGTTTCGAGCAGCGCCTTCATGTGCTTCAGGGGCACCGCATTGGGGCCGTCGCTCAGGGCTTTGGCCGGGTCGGGGTGGGTTTCCATGAAGAGGCCGGCAATGCCGACCGCCACCGCGGCGCGGGCCAGCACCGGCACCATTTCACGCTGGCCGCCGCTGCTGGTGCCTTGGCCGCCCGGCAGCTGCACCGAGTGCGTGGCGTCGAACACCACCGGCGCGCGGGTCTCGCGCATGATCGCCAGGCTGCGCATGTCGGACACCAGGTTGTTGTAGCCAAAGCTGGCGCCGCGCTCGCAGGCCATGAAACGGTCCTCGTCAAGGCCTTTTTCGCGGGCCGCAGCCCGGGCCTTGTCGATCACGTTTTTCATGTCGCCCGGTGCCAGAAACTGGCCCTTTTTGATGTTGACCGGTTTGCCCGATTGCGCCACCGCATGGATGAAATCGGTCTGGCGGCACAAAAAAGCCGGGGTTTGCAGTACGTCTACGACGGCTGCGACCGTCGCAATCTCGGCCTCGGAATGCACGTCGGTCAGGATCGGCAGGCTCAGTTCGCGTTTGACCTTGGCCAGAATTTCCAGGCCCTTGGCCATGCCGGGGCCGCGAAAGCTGATGCCGCTGGAGCGGTTGGCCTTGTCGTAACTCGACTTGAAAATAAACGGGATGCCGAGCGAGGAGGTGATTTCCTTGAGGGCGCCGGCGGTGTCCATCTGCAACTGCTCCGACTCCACCACGCAGGGGCCGGCAATCAGAAAAAAGGGCTGGTCCAGGCCAATGTCAAATCCGCAGAGCTTCATGGTCAAGCCACCGCTTTCAGGGGCATGGAAGGGGCTTTCTGGTCTACATCTGCCGCGCCGTGCTGCTTGAGTGCGGCAGCGATGTAGGCATTGAACAGCGGGTGGCCATCCCAGGGGGTGGATTTGAATTCAGGATGGAACTGAACGCCCATGTACCACGGGTGAACGTCCTGCGGCAGCTCGACAATCTCGGTCAGCTGCTCACGCTGCGTCAGCGCAGAAATGACCAGGCCCGCCTTGCGCAGGGTGTCGAGGTAGTTGACGTTGGCCTCGTAGCGGTGGCGATGCCGCTCGGTCACCACATCGCCGTAAATCTGGTGCGCCAGCGTGCCGCCGGCGACATCCGAGCTTTGCGCCCCCAGGCGCATGGTGCCGCCCAGGTCAGACTTGGCATCGCGCGTCTTGATGGTGCCGTCGGCGTCTTTCCACTCCGTGATCAGTGCAATCACGGGGTGCGGGCTGGTTGGGTCAAACTCGGTGCTGTTGGCGCCCTTGAGGCCTGCCACATGGCGCGCAAATTCAATGGTCGCCACCTGCATGCCCAGGCAGATGCCGAGGTAGGGCATCTTGCTTTCACGGGCGAAACGGGCGGCGCAGATTTTTCCTTCCACGCCGCGCACGCCAAAACCACCGGGCACCAAAATGCCGTCAAACCGGGCCAGCCGTGACACATTGTCCGGCGTGAGGGTTTCCGAGTCGATGTATTCGATCACCACCTTGGCATGGTTTTTCATGCCGGCATGGCGCAGCGCCTCATTCAGCGACTTGTAGCTGTCGGAGAGGTCCACATACTTGCCGACCATGGCAATGTTGACTTCGGTTTGCGGGTGCTCGGTTTCATAGACCAGGTCGTCCCAGCGCTTGAGGTTGGCCGGTGGCGTGTTCAGGCGCAGCTTGTCGCAGATCAGGCCGTCCAGCCCCTGTTCGTGCAGCATGCGCGGCACCTTGTAGATGGTGTCCACGTCCCACATCGAGATCACGCCCCATTCGGGCACGTTGGAGAACAGCGAAATCTTCTCGCGCTCTTCGTTGGGGATGCGGCGGTCGGCGCGGCACAGCAGCACATCGGCCTGGATGCCGATCTCGCGCAGCTGTTTGGCGGTGTGCTGGGTCGGCTTGGTCTTGAGTTCGCCGGCGGCGGCAATCCACGGCACATAGCTCAGGTGCACGAAAGCGCTGTTGTTGGCGCCCAGGCGCAGGCTCATCTGCCGCACGGCCTCCAGAAAAGGCAGCGATTCAATGTCACCCACGGTGCCGCCGATTTCGACAATGGCGACATCCACCGCATCCGGCGTGTCGAAGCCGGCACCGCGTTTGACGAACTCCTGGATTTCGTTGGTCACATGCGGAATGACCTGCACGGTTTTGCCCAGGTAGTCGCCGCGGCGTTCCTTTTCGAGCACGCTTTTGTAGATCTGGCCGGTGGTGAAGTTGTTGGCCTTGCGCATGCGCGTTTCGATGAAACGCTCATAGTGGCCCAGGTCCAGATCGGTTTCCGCGCCGTCGTCGGTGACAAAAACCTCGCCATGCTGAAAAGGCGACATCGTGCCGGGATCCACATTGAGGTAGGGATCGAGCTTGATTAAAGTGACTTTGAGGCCTCGCGATTCGAGGATCGCTGCCAAGGAGGCTGAGGCGATTCCCTTGCCCAGGGAAGACACCACACCGCCGGTGACGAAGACAAATTTGGTCATGTCAGGTACGAACCGCAAGTTCGCTGAGGTGGTAAACGGGAATTATACGGTTTGCCTGTCGTCTGGCAGGAAGAATGCCGCAAACTGCTACATTGCGGAACATGACCCAACAGGCAAATCACTTGGAACTTGACGTTAAAAATAGCCCGGCTGCTGACCCGCGAGCTGACGAGACGCCGGCGCTGGCCGGCAAGCATCTGGTGCTGGGCCTGTCGGGCGGCATCGCCTGCTACAAGTCTGCCGAATTGTGTCGGGCGCTGATCAAGGCCGGCGCCACGGTGCAGGTGGTGATGACGGAAGCGGCCGAACAGTTCATCACCCCCGTCACCATGCAGGCCCTGAGCGGCCGGCCGGTCTACACCAGCCAGTGGGACAGCCGTGAACCCAACAGCATGGCGCACATCAACCTGTCGCGCGAGGCCGACGCGATTCTGGTGGCGCCCTGCAGCGCCGACTTCATGGCCAAACTTCTGCATGGCCGCGCCGATGACCTGCTCAGCCTGATGTGCCTGGCGCGTCCGATGGACAAGGTGCCTTTGCTGATCGCCCCGGCGATGAACCGCGAGATGTATGCGCATCCGGCGACGCAGCGAAATTTTGTCCAGCTGGAAGCCGACGGCGCCCGCGTGCTGGGCGTGGGCAACGGCTTTCAGGCCTGCGGCGAAACCGGTGACGGCCGGATGCTGGAGCCCGAGCAGTTGCTGGAAGACATCATCGCGTTCTTTGTGCCCAAGGTGCTGGCCGGCCAGCGGGTGCTGATCACCGCCGGCCCGACTTACGAGGCGATTGACCCGGTACGCGGCATCACCAACCTGTCGAGCGGAAAAATGGGCTTTGCCATTGCGCGCGCAGCCCGTGAAGCCGGTGCCGAGGTCACCCTGGTCGCCGGCCCGGTGGCGCTGCCGGCGCCGCGTGGTGTCACCCGTATTGACGTGAAATCTGCACAAAATATGCTGGATGCCGTGACAGGACGGGCGCAGGCAGCTACTATTTTTATAGCAGCGGCGGCCGTCGCTGATTGGCGCCCGGCGCTGGCGGCGGAGCAGAAAATCAAGAAGGATGGCTCCGGCACGCCGCCGCAGCTTGAATTTACCGAGAACGCCGATATTCTGGCGACCTTGGCCCAGTCGCCGGCGGCGCAAGCCGGCCGTCTGTTTTGCGTGGGCTTTGCGGCAGAGAGCCACGACTTGCTGCAACATGCCCAGGCCAAGCGGCTGCGCAAGCAGGTGCCGCTGCTGGTCGGCAACATCGGCCCGGACACCTTCGGCCAGGACGACAATGCGCTGCTGTTGGTGGATGCGAATGGCAGCGCCGAACTGCCCAGGGCTTCCAAGCTGTCGCTGGCGCGGCAGCTGGTGCTCGAAATCGCTAATCGCATTGCAGCAGTCCCTGAGTCGGGTCCATCGGCCCGGCCATCGCCCCAGAAAAACAAGCCATGAAAATTGACGTCAAGATTCTCGATTCGCGCCTGCAGGGCAATCTCCCCGCGTACGCCACCCCAGGCAGTGCCGGTCTGGACCTGCGCGCCTGCCTGGAGGCGCCGCTGAGGCTGGAGCCCAATGCCTGGCAACTGGTGCCCACGGGCATTGCGATCTACCTGCACAACCCTGGCTATGCCGCGCTGATCCTGCCGCGTTCCGGGCTGGGCCACAAGCACGGCATCGTGCTGGGCAATCTGGTGGGCTTGATTGACAGCGACTACCAGGGCCAATTGATGGTCAGCGCCTGGAACCGCAGCGATGTGCCCTTCACCATCGAACCGATGGAGCGGATTGCGCAACTGGTGATCGTGCCCGTGGCGCAGGCCGAGTTCAATGTCGTGAGCGAGTTTGAAGCCAGCCACCGCGGCGAGGGCGGCTACGGATCGACCGGTAAATCCTGAGCGCCTCGGTTTTCGTGCGGCCGGGCGTCAGGCATTTCCTACGCTGCCGGATAGCCAGCTCCCACGAGAGGACGGCTTGGGGCCTCACCCCGCGCTCTGGCTAACGCGCCTGTAATCAAATCCAGAGAACCTTGGCTTATCTGCTCACTGTTTGAGGCGAGCGGATGGCGCCAAGGCTCCAGAGGTTTTATCCACAGGAGACTTTCATGCGCTTCACTTCACGTTCAATTTCAGTCGCTGCTTCCGCAGTATTGCTGGTGGGCCTTGCCGCCTGCGACACCGTGCCGATGTCCTCGCCGGGATCAGCCTATCCGGGTTATCCGACTTCCTCTTACCCCAGCTCGACCTATCCGGCCCAGTATCCGCAGCCGACCTATCCGGCGCAGGCCCAGTACCCGCAAGGCAACTACGTGGAATATGGCCGTGTCAGCAATGTCGAAGTCCTGCGCACCCAGCAGCAGGGCCAGGGCACCGGTTTGGGTGCGGTGCTCGGCGGTGTCGCTGGTGCCGTGGTGGGCAGCCAGATTGGCGGCGGCGACGGGCGCAAAGCGGCGACGGTGGTTGGCGCCGTCGGTGGCGCTGTAGCCGGCAACGCCATTGAAAGGAACCGCAACAGCAATGTCAGGGAAACCTACCGCGTCTCGATCCAGCTCGACAACGGCGTTTCGCGCGCCTATGACGTGCCGGCTTATGGCGAATTGCGTATCGGCGATCGGGTGAGGATTGAAAACGGTCAACTCTACCGTATCCAGTAAAGCCGCTCGGCGCGCTGGCTAGTGCAGCGTGCCGTTGCCGGGCGCCAGCGGTTCCAGCCGAAAAAAGCCGGTGCCCAGTGAGCCCCGGCCGATTTCGGCTTCGCTGGCCGCACGTACCGACTCGACCTTCAGGCTCAGGCGTATGGCGATGCCGGCCAGCGGATGATTGCCATCGAGCACCACATGCTCGGGGTAAATTTCGGTGACGGTATATATCAGTGCCGCCGGTATGTCGGGCGTACAGCCAGCCGGTAAGGCTGCGCCGTCAAAGCTCATGCCTTCCTCCAGTTCGGTCGGGAAGAGTTGTCGGGCTTCCAGAAAAACCAGGTTTTCATCGTAGTCGCCAAACGCGCTTTCCGGGTCAAGGTGCAGCACAAGCGCGTCGCCGGCTTCATGGCCCTGCAACCGCTCCTCAATCTTGGCCAGCAGGTCATTGCCGCCCAGCAAGAATTCAACCGGCTCGTCCAACTCGTCCAGTACTTCGCCCAAAGTGTCTTTCAGCGTCCAGGTCAGGGCGACGACGCATTGCGGGGTGATTTTCATCCGACAATTGTCCCATGGATGTCAATCAACCCCTTGCCCTTCTTGCCGGTTTGACGCCGGTGCAATTCATGCGCCAGCACTGGCAAAAAAAACCGCTTCTGGTGCGTCAGGCCATCGCCGGGTTTCAGCCCCCGCTCAGTCGCCAGGCGCTGTTCAAGCTGGCTGAGCGCGAGCAGGTGGAGTCCCGTCTGATCACCCGGCACGCCCAGGGCTGGCGCATGAAGCAGGGCCCGATGCCGCCCCGCAGCCTGCCGTCCTTGAACAAACCGGGCTGGTCCTTGCTGGTGCAGGGCGTGGACCTGCACGATGCCGGGGCCCACGCCCTGTTGCAGCAGTTTCGCTTTGTGCCCGACGCCCGGCTTGATGACTTGATGATCTCGTTTGCCAGCGCGGGCGGCGGTGTGGGGCCGCACTTTGACAGTTACGACGTCTTCCTGCTCCAGGCCAGCGGCCGCCGGCGCTGGAAGATTGGCCGGCAAAAAGACCTGAGCCTGCAGCCGGGCGTGCCGCTGAAAATTCTGCGGAACTTCGAACCGGAGCAAGAGTTTGTGCTGGAGGCGGGCGACATGCTGTACCTGCCGCCACGTTATGCGCATGATGGCGTCGCCGAGGCAGCCGTGGACGGCAACGGCAAGTCGGCCGACTGCATGACCTATTCGATTGGTTTTCGGGCGCCCGCACAGAATGAGCTGGCGGCGGAGCTGCTGCACCGCCTGGCCGAATTCAGCGAAAACGATGACGATCAGGCTTCTGCGGGCAAGGTTCGCCAGCCGCCCAGGTATCGCGACCCGCGCCAGTCTGCCACCGCGACACCGGCGGCTCTGCCAGAGGGGCTGACCGAATTCGCAGGCAAGGCGGTGCAGCAGGCCTTGAAAGACCCGCTGGCGCTGGCCTGCGCGCTGGGCGAATACCTTACCGAGCTCAAGCCTTCCATCTGGTTTGACGAGCCGCTGGATGCATGGGTGCCGGACGGTGCAGAATCAGGGCAGCTTGGCGTGGCGCTGGACGCCCGCACCCGCATGATGTATGACAGCGACCATGTGTTCATCAACGGCGAAAGCTACCGCGCCAGGGGTGCCGACGCAGCCCTGATGCAGCGGCTGGCAGACCAGCGCAGGCTTTCGGCTTCCGAACTGCGCAAGGCCAGCGCTGCTGCGATTGCCCTGCTCGGTGACTGGCACGAGGCCGGATGGTTGCGGCAAATGCCCTGAGCAGCAAGCTCGACGCTGATGACTCGACCCAGGAGAACAGGCATGGATTCTGACGAAAAACCTGATGTCACGCCGTCCCTGCTGGACGGGCAATTCAGCGGACGCTCCGAATTCACCGAACTGATCCGGCAGGCTTTTGCCATGGCCGCCGGGCAGGGATGGCGCGAAATCATGGTGTCCGACCCCAGCTTTGCAGACTGGCCGCTGGGCGAACGGGCCGTGGTGCAGGCCTTGCACGACTGGTCCAGCAGCGGGCGAAAGCTCACCATGCTGGCCAAAAACTATGACGAGATCGTGAGGCAGCACCCCCGGTTTGTGACCTGGAGGCGCACCTGGTCGCACATTGTCGAATGCCGTGCCAGCGTGACGACGGCCACCGATGACCTGCCAAGCGCCTTGTGGTCGCCGGTCTGGGTGCTGGAGCGCAGGGGTCTGGAGCGCTGCACCGGCATCACCAGCTCGGACGCGGCGAGGCGTGTGGCCCTGCGCGAGCGTCTGAACGAAAGACTTCACAAAAGCACGCTTTCTTTTCCGGCGACCACGCTGGGGCTGTAGCCGGGTTTCCTGTCCGGTAGCAGGGGCCGAGAAGCGAGGGGCAGGCGGGATATCGCGGTGTGGTTTTTTTGAGCTTGCCGCCCGACCCACGCGCCCTGTTTGCCGACTAAGGGTTTTCAGGCTTGTAATAACCGGCATATAATTTAAGGCTGGGTAGAAAGAGCTCGAGTCCTTTCCCCGGTCAAACCTGATTGAAACTTTTGTTTTGGTTAATTTTGACAATTTCCGGAAATTGTTTTCTTCAATATCATCAAGGATCGTACAAATGAACAAGTCACTCGTTTTGGCAGCCCTGGTTGCCGCTGTTGCTCTGGCTGCTTGCGGCAAGAAGGCAGAAGCACCTGCCGCACCTGCTGCTGTTGAGGCTCCCGCTGCTGCTGCTTCGGCCGCTGCTGCTACTGCCAGCGCTGCTGACGCTGTGGCTACTGCTGCTACCGCTGCTGCTTCTGAAGTGGCTGGTGCCGCTTCTGCTGCTGCCGGTTCCGCCGCTGTCGCTGTGGACGCTGCCAATGCTGCTGGCGATGCCGCCAAGAAAGCTGCTGACGCGGCGAAGAAGTAATTCTTTCCTGGTCCCTAAAAAACCGCCTTCAGGCGGTTTTTTTATGGGTGTCTGGCCGCCGATCGCCGGCATGGCCAGACCTTGGACCTCAGACCTGCAACCAGGGTGTGCCCGTGCGTGCGTCAGCCACCCCAATAAGATGCTTGTCGAAATGCGTGACTTGCGACAGGGCCTCCTGCGCGAGTTCCGGCCGGTTGTTGTGCGCGCTCAGATGCGCGGCCACCAGATGCCTGAGGCCGGCATGCTGCAGCGCCCTGGCGATCTCTGCCGCCGCGATATTGGACAGATGGCCATGCTGGCCGCCCACGCGCCGTTTTAGAAAATCAGGGTAGGCCGACCCGGCCAGCAGTTCCAGGTCATGGTTGCATTCGAGCAGCAATGCGTGACAGGACTGCAGATGCGCCATGACATGCGCCGTCGCATGGCCCAGATCGGTCAGCACCCCCAGCTTGACGGCGCCGTCGGTGCAGCTGAGCTGCAGCGGCTCCCGGGCATCGTGCGGCACGGCAAATGGCGTCAGCTGCAGGCCGCCCAGGTCAATGGCCGCGCCGTCGCAAGCGGTGCGAAGCAGGCCTTCAAAATCGGCTGAGCCGATGGCCGCATGCGTGCCCTGGCTCATCCAGACCGGAATCCGGTAGCGCAAGGCCACGGTGCGGGCGCAGCCGATGTGGTCGCCATGCTCGTGGGTGATGAACACGGCGTCGAGATCTTCGATCTGCAGGCCGGCTTCGCCCAGCCGCAGGGCCAGTTGCCGGATGCCCAGTCCGCAGTCAACCAGCAGGCGCACCGGCGTGCTGCCGGGGCCGGCCGTGGCCTCTACCAGGGTTGCGTTGCCCGAGCTGCCGCTGCCCAGGCTCTTGAACTTCAGCACCGCAGCCTGCGCAAGGTGAGGGTCAAGGTCACGGGAAGGGCCTGCAAAACCAGCCTCTACTTCAGGTCGTCGGCAATCACCTGAACAATGCGCTGGGCATTGGCCGATGATTCGACCGCGCCCTGGGCATTGAGCACCGACACGGTGGTGCTTTCACCCTGGCTCTTGACGGCGATGCGGTATTTCAGCGGCGGCACTGCGGCGGGCGTGGCGCTGAACAGCTTGCTGAAAAACCCCGGCTCTTTTTTGTCGGCGGCGTTCGGTTCCACGTAGCGCACAAAGTAGGTCCCCTGGCTGCGGTCGCGGTCTTCCACGGTGAAGCCGGTGCGGTCCAGCGCCAGTCCGACCTTGCGCCAGGCGCGGTCAAACCCTTCGTCGATCTGCACCACGGGCTGGTTGTTGACCAGGGCAACCCGCGACGTCGCCTTGGCCCCGCCGGTGGCGATCAGGGCCTTCGATTGCTCCTGCGTCACGCCCAGCTTGACCATCAGGCGGCGCAAAAACTCGGCCTCCAGCTCGGGGTCGGCGGGTCGGGGCTGCCAGATCGTGTCGGCGCCGGAGGTGGTGCCGGCGGCGGTGCGTTTGGTCACGGTTTCGACCATGCCGCGGTGGCTCACGTAAATCTCGGTGCCGCCGCTGGCATTGCGTTCCAGGCGGGTGCGGAACTTGTCGCGCTCGCCGGTGGAATACACGCTGTCCAGCAGTTTGCCGAGGGTGTTGCGGATGAAGTCCTGCGGCAGCTTGGCGCGGTTTTCGGCCCAGTCGGTTTCCATGATGCCCAGGTTTTGCTGGTCCAGGCTCAGCAAGAAGCCGCTTTCCTGCCAGAACTCGCGCACCGGATCCCAGAGCTTGTCGGCCGGGCGGTTCACCACCAGCCAGCGCTGGCTGCCCGAGCGCTCGATGCGGACATCGCCGACCGCCGTGGCCGCCGTCGGCACCGACAGGTTGGTCTGGCCGACCTGGTAGCCGCTGGCGGTGACGGCGGTGCCGGGCACCACATAGCGGGTTTCGCGGCTGAGCTGGGTCAGGTCGGGCGGGATGTCCAGCGACGGCGCCTTGCCGCTCGATTTGTAGTCCACCTTGTCACCCTTGACCATGTCGCTGAGGCCAGAGCAGCCCGCCAGCAGGCTCAGGGCGACCAGGGCCGATGCGGTCGCCGCGCTTTGCGCTTTGAAAAATTCAGGACGTTTTGGCAATGTCTTCACAGGGGTTCCCTTAAAAATCAGATCAGGCCGCAGGCGCGCAGGGCGCCCTCGACTGCCGCTTCGTTCGAGGTTTCGAGCTCGGTCATGGGCAGGCGCAGGGTGCCGCCGCAAAGTCCCATCCGGGCCATGGCCCATTTGACGGGAATCGGGTTGGCTTCGATAAACAGGCTTTTGTGCAGCGGCAGCAGTTTGAACTGCAGTTCCATGGCGCGCCGGGTGTCGCCCGCGACCGCGGCCACGCACAGCTCGTGCATCAGCCGGGGCGCGATGTTGGCGGTGACGCTGACGTTGCCCTGGCCGCCGCAAAGCATCAGGGCCACGGCGGTGGCGTCGTCGCCCGAATACACGGCAAAGCCCCTGGGCGCTTCCTTGATCAGCCATTGCGCGCGCTCGATGTTGCCGGTGGCTTCCTTGATGCCGACAATGCCGGGCACCTGGGCCAGGCGCAGCACGGTGGCATGCGCCATATCGGCCACGCTGCGGCCGGGCACGTTGTACAGCACGGTGGGTAGGTCGCCCACGGCCTCGGCAATCGCCTTGAAGTGCCGGTACTGGCCTTCCTGGGTCGGCTTGTTGTAGTAGGGCACCACCTGCAACTGGCAGTCGGCGCCCACCTCCTTGGCAAATCTGGCCAGCTCGATCGCCTCGGCGGTGGAGTTGGCGCCGCAGCCGGCCATGATGGGCACATGCCGCGCATGGGTCTTGGCCTGCTCGACCGAGACGCGAATGATCTCGCAGTGCTCCTGCACATTGACGGTGGGCGACTCGCCGGTGGTGCCGACCACGCCGATGCAGTCGGTGCCCTCGGCGATGTGCCAGTCCACCAGTTTGCGCAGTGTGGGGTAGTCCACGCTGCCGTCTTCATGCAAAGGGGTCGCCAGTGCAACAATGCTGCCGGTAATGGTTTTCATGTCGGGTTGTGAAGTGGTGCGGCCGGCGGGCGTCACGCTCGCTCTTCAGGCCAATCCTGCATTCTACTCAGAGCCCGGCAGCCGGTAGCGCGGCGGACCTGCGCCCAGCAGGGGCAAATCCGGCCCGGCTGCGGGCGGCCGCACGGCGGCGATGCGCTGCACGAAACGGGGCCGCTGGCCCTGCGGGCCGGCCTCGAACCCGTCTTCAAACGCCACCACCCGCAGGCCCTGGCAGACCTGCAGCAATTCGCCGGGCCGCAGCAAAAAGTCGGGCCGCGATGGCTTGCCGATGGTTTCGTTACCCTGGGTAAAGGTCTCGTAAATCAGCACGCCGCCGGGCGCCAGGCTGGCCAGCAGCGTGGGCAGCAGCGGGCGCCAGAGGTAGTTGGTGACGACCACCGCAGCAAACTGCCGGCCCGCAAAAGGCCAGGATCCGGCCTCGATGTCGGCCACCACCGCCTCGCAGCTCGCGGCCGGTAGCGCTATTGATTCGATAGCATCCTGCGCTTTATCTACAAGGGCCAGCGGGTGATTTAGCCCGTTAAACCAGCGCGCATGGCGGCCCCGGCCGCAGGCCACGTCCAGCACCGTGCCGCGCGGCGGCACCAGGTGTGACCAGCGCTGTACCCAGGGCGAAGGCGGCTCGGTGCCGTGGCGTGTGGCTTCGGTCATTGCGGCTTGACCTCGTCCTTCAGGGCCGCCAGCGCCATGGCCTCGACCCGGCCCGGCGCGATCAGCTTGAGCCAGCGGCCGAGCCGGCCCTTGGCGGACATCACGACTTCGCGTTCGCGCCGTTCCATGCCCTGCAGAATCAGCCGGGCGCATTCCTCCACGCTCATGGCATCGTCCTCCTTCAGGCCGCTGGCGCCCGCGGCCTGGCCGGCCGCGTTGAAACCGCGATGGCGGATTTGCGTCGCCACCACGCCGGGGTAGGCCGTGGTCACGCTGACCCCCGCGCCCTTTAGCTCCGCGCGCAGCGCCTCAAAAAAACCGGTCATGGCAAATTTGGTGGCGCTGTAGGCGGTGCGGCCCGGCACGCCGATCAGCCCGGCCAGGCTGGATACCGCGACGATGCTGCCGCGGCTTTGCTTCAAATAGGGCAGGGCCGCATGGGTGCACCAGACGCTGCCCCAGAGGTTGACGCGCATCAGATCCTCATACCAGCCCAGGTCCTGCGCCTTGACCTCTTCAAACAGCGCGTGCGCCGACATGCCGGCGTTGTTGATCAGCGCGTCGATGCGGCCGAAATCCTGGACGGCGCTGGCCACCAGCTGGCGGCAGTCGGCCTGTTGCGACACGTCGGTCTTGACGACCAGCGTCTGCGCGCCGTGCGCCGCGCATTGCAGCGCGACCTGGGTCAGCAAGGCCTCGTTGCGCGCGGCCAGCACCAGCGCCACGCCCGCGCCATGGGTCTGCGCCAGCTGGCGCGCCATTTCGGCGCCTATGCCGTCGGAGGCGCCCGTGATTACTATTGTTTTCATAGCAGCTTGTGCGCTTGGTTATTGGGCTAGAGGCCGAAATGGCCCGAAAAAGAGCGCCGGCAGGCTCAAAAACAGGACCAGAGCTGGTTCGCCAGGGTGAACAGGAAGTCGGGCCGGGTGTAGAGCGCGAACACCGCCAGCGAGGCGCTGATGGCGAGGCTCCAGAGGGCGATCTTGAGGGGCATGCTCAGGCTCCTTGCGGCAGTTGGCCGTGGCGGGCGCGCGAAATCGGGGACTCGCGCACCGGCAGGTTGACGAGTGCGGCGAACACGCCGAGCGCAATCGCGATGTACCAGACGATGTCGTAGCTGCCGGTGCGGTCATACAGGTAGCCGCCGAGCCAGACGCCCAGAAACGAGCCGATCTGGTGGCTGAAGAAAATGAAACCACCCAGCATCGACAGGTGCTGGATGCCGAAAATCTGCGCCACCACCGCATTGGTCGGCGGAATGGTCGACAGCCACAGCAAGCCCATCAGGCTGGCAAAAATATAGACGCTGAGCGGGCTCAGCGGCGCCGCGATGAACACGGCGATGACCACCGCGCGCGACAAATAAATGGTGGCCAGGATTTTCCGCTTGGCGATTCTCTGGCCCAGCGCGCCGGCGGCGTAGGTGCCGAACACATTGAAAAGACCAATCAGCGCTAGCGCGTAGCTGGCCACCTGCGGCGACAGGCCCTTGTCCTTCAGGTAGCTGGGCATGTGCACCCCGATGAAGACCACCTGAAAGCCGCAGACAAAATAGCCCGCCATCAGCAACTGAAAGCTCGGGTACTTGAAGGCCTCGCGCAGCGCCTGGACTATGGTCTGCTCGCGGGCTAGCGTTTGCCCGCTGGCCAGGTTCTTTTCGCGCAGGCCCAGCGCCAGCGGCGCAATCAGCAACACGGCGGCGCTGAGCGCCAGCAGGGCCTGCTGCCAGCCCAGGCTGCCGATCAGAAAGCCTTCGACCGGCACCATCAGGAACTGGCCGAACGAGCCGGCGGCGGCGGCCACGCCCATGGCCCAGGAGCGCTTTTCGGCCGCAATATTGCGCCCCAGCACCCCATAAATCACGGCGTAGGTGGTGCCGGCCTGGGCCGCGCCAATCAACACCCCGGCCGTCAGGGTAAACAGCAGGCCGCTGGGCGACAGCGCCATGCCCACCAGGCCCAGCGCGTACAGCACCGCGCCGCCCGCGATGACCCGAAATGCGCCAAAGCGGTCGGCCACCATGCCGGCAAAAATGCCGAACACGCCCCAGGCCAGGTTTTGCACCGCCAGCGCAAAGGCAAAGGTCTCGCGGGTCCAGCCCTGCGCCTGGGTAATGGGCTGCAACCACAGCCCAAAGCCATGGCGTATGCCCATGGACAGCGTGACGATGGCGGCGCCGCAGGCCAGCACCTGGAACATGGACAGCTTTTTGGCGGGAGACAGGGTGCTGGGCAGCGTGGCAGAAGACATCCGCTGACTGTAACGAATTCGCGCCCCGGCTGCTGTCACGCAGCTTGCAGGGCAGCGCTGGCAAACGGATATAACTGTGTATTTATCCAGCTTATTGATTCGTCCCGGACTACAATCGCGCCAACTCACTGATCTGCCATGGCTGTTACACAACCCCCCGCATACTCCGAAAGCTCGATCCGCGTACTCAAGGGCCTGGAGCCCGTCAAGCAGCGGCCCGGCATGTACACCCGTACCGACAACCCGCTGCACATCATCCAGGAGGTGCTGGACAACTCGGCCGACGAAGCGCTGGCCGGCTATGGCAAAAAGCTCAAGGTGACCCTGCACAGCGACGGCTCGGTCAGCGTGGAAGACGACGGTCGCGGCATTCCGTTTGGCCTGCACCCCGAAGAGCAAGCGCCGGTGGTCGAGCTGGTGTTCACCCGTTTGCACGCGGGCGGCAAGTTTGACAAGGGCAAGGGTGGCGCCTACAGCTTTTCGGGCGGCCTGCACGGCGTCGGCGTGAGCGTGACCAACGCCTTGTCCAAACGGCTTGAAGTCACCTCTTACCGCGAGGGCATGGTGGCCCGGCTGGTGTTTTCGGGGGGCGACGTGATTGAAGCGCTGGAGCTGCGCAAGGCCGGCGAGGGCGACCGCAAGTCGGGCACCTCGGTGCGCGCCTGGCCCGACGCCAAATACTTTGAGGCCGCAGCGCTGCCCATGGCCGAGTTGACGCACCTGCTGCGCAGCAAGGCGGTGCTGATGCCGGGCGTGACGGTGACGCTGACCAGCGAGAAGACCAGGGAAACCCAGACCTGGGTCTACAAGGGCGGCCTGCGCGACTACCTGATGCAGACCCTGACCGCCGATCCGGTGATTCCGATGTTTGAGAACGAGGGTTTTGCCGATGCCTCGCATGACAGCTTTGCCGAGGGCGAGGGCGCCAGCTGGTGCGTCGCCTTTACCGAAGACGGCCAGCCGGTGCGCGAGAGCTATGTCAACCTGATTCCGACCAGCGCCGGTGGCACCCACGAAAGCGGCCTGCGCGACGGCCTGTTCAACGCCGTCAAGAGCTTCATCGAGCTGCACTCCTTGTTGCCCAAGGGTGTCAAGCTGCTGCCCGAAGACGTGTTTGCCCGCGCCAGCTATGTGCTTTCGGCCAAGGTGCTGGACCCGCAGTTTCAGGGCCAGATCAAGGAGCGGCTGAACTCGCGCGATGCGGTGCGGCTGGTGTCCAGCTATGTGCGTCCGGCGCTGGAGCTGTGGCTGAACCAGCATGTGGACTACGGCAAAAAACTGGCCGAACTCGCCATCAGGGCGGCGCAAACCCGCCAGAAGGCCGGCCAGAAGGTTGAAAAACGCAAGGGTTCGGGCGTGGCCGTGCTGCCCGGCAAGCTGACCGACTGCGAAAGCAAGGATCTGGCGCACAACGAGGTGTTCCTGGTCGAGGGCGACTCGGCCGGCGGCAGCGCCAAGATGGGCCGTGACAAGGAAAGCCAGGCGATTTTGCCCCTGCGCGGCAAGGTGCTCAACACCTGGGAGGTCGAGCGCGACAGGCTGTTTGCCAATACCGAAATCCATGACATCGCCGTGGCCATTGGCGTCGATCCGCACGGCCCGAACGACAGCCCCGACCTGAGCGGCCTGCGCTATGGCAAGGTCTGCATCCTCAGCGACGCTGACGTGGACGGCTCGCACATCCAGGTGCTGCTGCTGACGCTGTTTTTCCGCCATTTCCCCAAATTGATAGAAACCGGCCATGTCTATGTGGCGCGCCCGCCGCTCTTCAGGGTGGATGCCCCGGCGCGCGGCAAAAAGCCGGCGTCCAAGGTTTATGCCCTTGACGAAGGCGAATTGACCGCCATACTGGACAAGCTGCGCAAGGACGGGGTGCGCGAAAACGCCTGGAGTATCAGCCGCTTCAAGGGCCTGGGCGAAATGAATGCGGAACAATTGTGGGAAACCACACTCAATCCGGACACCCGCCGCCTGTTGCCGGTGCAACTGGGCAATCTGGATTTTCTGCAAACCGAGAGCCTGATCACCAAATTGATGGGCAAAGGCGAAGCGGCCGCGCGCCGCGAACTGATGGAGTTGCACGGCGACGCCGTGGAAATTGATATCTGATGACTTCCCGGGCTCACAGCGTGACGCTGGCGTGGTGGCGCCGCCACCGGCCGGCGCTTGCCCATTGCTGGCTGCTGCTGGCCGTGCTGCTGGGCTGGCAGGCCGCGCCGGCACGGGCCGACATCTGGGGCTATGTCGATGCGCAGAGCATCAGCCACTTTTCCGCCGAAAGGCTGGACGAGCGCTACGAGCTGTTTTTTCGCGACCGGGAAAGTTTTGATACGGCAAGCCTGGGTCCCCGCAGCACCGACAACCCGGCGGATGTGGCCGGCGCACCGCCTAAATTGCTGGCTTACTTTGAGGTGTCGCCCGGCTACAAGGCCGTCAGGCATTTGCTGCGCGAAGCCTCGGTGGCGCACGGCATCGACTACGAACTGCTGCAGGCCCTGATCGCCACCGAATCCGGTTTTGACACCCAGGCCGTGTCGCCCAAGGGCGCGGTCGGCCTGATGCAGCTCATTCCGCCGACGGCCGAGCGCTATGGCGTCCGGGCCGGGAAAAACTCCCCGATCGAGAAAAAGCTCACCGATCCGCAAACCAACATCCGGGCCGGTTCGCGCTACCTGCGCGATTTGATCAACCTGTTTCCAGGCCAGCTTGAATTGGCGCTGGCCGCCTACAACGCCGGTGAAGGCGCGGTGCAGCGGGCCGGCAACAAGATTCCCAACTACCCTGAAACCAGAAATTACGTCAAAACCGTGATGCAGATGTACGGCCACCTCAAGCCGCCGGCCAGCGCCCAGGTGGCTTCGGGCCGGGTGCGCATGGAAATGATGGGCGGCGCCACAGGCCGCAGCAACATGGTGCCCGCAGACGTTGTGGTGAGGCCGTCCCGGCCCGAAGCCCGGCCGCCTGGCAACTGAGTTGCCGCGCGGCATTTTTCCAAACCCCGTTTTTCCGACAGTCCCTGCGTTCCGATGCCGGGTGTTTTAAATTATTTCCCCGCCTGAATCTCCCATGGACGACCTTTTTACCCCTGCCAACCCCGCCATCAGCCCCGAGCCATCGGACCAGGACTCGCTCGCCGCCTACGCCCAGCGCGCCTACCTCGAATACGCGCTGAGCGTGGTCAAGGGCAGGGCGCTGCCCGATGTCTGCGACGGCCAGAAGCCGGTGCAGCGGCGGATTTTGTACAGCATGGCGCGCATGGGCCTGGGCTTTGGCGGGGCCAATGGCGCCAGCGTCGCCAAGCCGGTGAAAAGCGCGCGTGTCGTCGGCGACGTGCTCGGTAAATACCTCCCGCTCGGCGACCAGGCGGCTTACGACGCGATGGTGCGCATGGCGCAGGACTTCAGCCAGCGCTACCCGCTGGTCGACGGCCAGGGCAATTTCGGTTCGCGCGACGGCGACGGCGCGGCGGCCATGCGCTATACCGAGGCCCGTCTGGCGCGCATCACCACCCTGTTGCTCGACGAGCTTGACGAAGGCACGGTCGACTTTGTGCCGAATTACGATGGTTCGTTCGAAGAGCCGCGCCAGTTGCCGGCACGCCTGCCGTTCACATTGCTCAATGGCGCCAGCGGCATTGCCGTCGGCCTGGCCACCGAAATCCCGAGCCACAACCTGCGCGAGATTGCCGATGCCTGCGTGGCACTGATCAAGACGCCCAGGCTCGGCGATGACGAGCTTTACGCGCTGATTGCAGGGCCCGACTACCCCGGCGGCGGGCAGATTATTTCCAGCCCGGCTGAGATTGCGGCGGCCTACGGCAGCGGCCGGGGTTCGCTCAAGGTGCGGGCGCGCTGGAAGATTGAAGAGCTGGCGCGCGGCCAGTGGCAGCTGGTGGTGCAGGAACTGCCGCCCGGCGTCAGCAGCCAGAAGGTGCTCGAAGAGATTGAAGAAATCACCAACCCGAAGATCAAGGCCGGCAAGAAGGCGCTGACGCAGGAGCAACTGCAGCTCAAGCAGACCGTGCTGTCGGTGCTCGACGTGGTGCGCGACGAGTCGAGCAAGGATGCGGCGGTGCGCCTGGTGCTGGAGCCCAAAACCAGCAAGATCGGCCAGGCCGAACTGATCAACACCCTGCTGGCCCACACCAGCCTGGAGAGTTCCTCGTCCATCAACCTGACCATGGTCGGGCTCGATGGCCGGCCGACGCAAAAGTCGCTGCGGCAGATGCTGCTGGAGTGGATAGAGTTTCGCCAGACCACGGTGCAGCGGCGCTCGCAGCACCGGCTCGACAAGGTGCTGGACCGGATTCACATTCTCGAGGGGCGGCAACTGGTGCTGCTCAATATCGACGAGGTGATCGCCATCATTCGCCAGTCCGACGAGCCCAAGGCCGCGCTGATCGCGCGCTTTGCGCTGAGCGACCGGCAGGCCGAAGACATCCTCGAAATCCGCCTGCGCCAGCTGGCGCGGCTGGAAGCCATCAAGATCGAGCAGGTGCTCAAGACCCTGCGCGAGGAGCAGGGCCGGCTGGAAGAAATCCTCGGCAGCCCGGCCGCGCTGCGCCGGCTGCTGATCAAGGAAATCGAAACCGATGCCAGGCAGTTTGCCGATGCGCGCCGCACGCTGATCCAGGCCGAGAAAAAGGCCGTGCTCGAAGTCAAGGTGCTCGATGAGCCGGTGACCGTGGTGGTCAGCAGCAAGGGCTGGGTGCGCGCCCGCAACGGCCATGGCCATGAGGCGGCGAGCTTTGCCTTCAAGGCCGGCGACGGGCTCTACGCCACCTTTGAATGCCGCACCGTCGACACGCTGCTGGCGTTTGGCTCGCGTGGCCGGGTCTATTCGGTGCCGGTGGCCGCGCTGCCCGGCGCGCGTGGCGACGGTCAGCCGCTGACGACGCTGATTGATCTGGAATCGGGCACGCAACTGGTGCATTACTTTGCCGGCCCGGCCAGCGCCGTACTCTTGCTGAGCGGCAGCGGCGGCTACGGCTTTCTGGCCAGTGTCGAGAACATGACGTCGCGCCTCAAAGCCGGCAAGGCCTTCATCAGCTGCGCCGAGGGCGAGACCGTCTGCCGGCCTTCGCCGGTGTCGGGCAGCAGCGGCGCGGTGCCGCTGGTCCCGGCCACGCATGTGGCCTGCGCCTCGACCGGTGGCCGCATTCTCACTTTTGAAATCGGCGACCTCAAGCTGCAGGCCGCTGGTGGACGCGGCCTGATGCTGCTGGACCTGGAAGCCAAGGACAGCCTGGCCGGCGCTGCGGCCTACACCCGCAGCGTCAAAATCACCGGCATTGGCCGCGGCGCCAAGGAACGCGAGGAAACGCTGGAAATCCGCAGCCTGAACAACGCCCGCGCGGCCCGCGCGCGCAAGGGCAAGGCGGCCGACCTCGGGTTCAAGCCCTCGTCGATCCTGCGCGTGGAGTAGCACGGCCCCGTCTGGGGCTGGGGACAGCCGGCGCGGCGGCCCGACATGCGCATGCTACAGACCGTTACGCTTGAACGGTTTGGTCATACCATGCACGCGTCTCGCCGCCAGCCGGAAAGCTTAATCGGCGGCGGACCCATGGCTGACCCAGGCAGTGCCACGGCGACCTGTTGATGCTATCAAACTTATAGCAAGCAACAAAGGAAAAGCCTGGGCTAGAGGCAGAATCGCCGCCCAAAAAGCAGGTCTGGAGAGCCGCTGGTGCCGCGGGCACGGGCCGGGTCGCCTGTCTGCGCTTTTTGATGCTTCAGGGATTCACACCAGACCGCCCCTGCGGTCATCACCAATATGGGGGATTGAAACCGGGCAGTAATGCGCGAAGAATTGCAAGCAGGTCCATTGAAAAACAGAACAAGTTTTTGTAATTCAGGTTTCCTTGTGTGACTGTTCGACTGCGTAAACCTGTGAATGTGATCCCAATCAAGTCGAGGTGGCATCATGTATCTGTCCACACGCGCATCGCCGGCAGACCTGCGGGAGGCCGAAAAGGCCAGGCAAAATCGGCTCGAAATCGTCCAGGCGTTGTCCCACGGGCAGGTTTCGCGGCGCGAACTCTTCAAATGGGGGCTGTTTACCACGGGCGGGCTGCTGGCGTGCAAGCATGGCCTGAGTCCGTTCATGGCCAAGGCCTGGGGCGCGATTCCGACCGGCGTGCCGTCGAGTCCGCTGTTTGGTGCATTGCCATTTACCTTTCCGATGTTGCGCTTCGATGTACTGCCGCGACAGCCCGTATCGTCGCTGGCGCCGTACCCGACGGAGCAGGCCAACCAGACCCAGCAGGTTCTCGATCCCTTGCTGCCGGGGGTGTATCCCGGTGATACCGGGCCCATAGAAGGACGCCCGCCAGGACCGATCTGGGCGCATCAGGGCTGGAATGACCCCCGGTTCGCGCCGCGGGTGGCTTATGAGGTTTTCCAGAGGGGCGCGCAATTGAACGTTGCGGGCAACTACCGGCCTGAGGTTGCGTCGCAACTCAATTGCGACTTCGACGCCACCGGGCAGAATTGTGAGCCCTACTTCCATTTCAGGATGCCCGACCAGAATCCGGACAGGTTCTGGACCTTCAACGGCACCATACCGCCCAAGCTGCTCCAGGGCCGATACGGTGAGCCCATCCTGTTTAGGCACCACAACCGGTTGCCCGTGGTGCAGTCCCAAAACGGCGGGTTCGGCATCCACACGATCTCTACCCACGAGCACAACGGCCATCATGGCGCCGAGAACGACGGCTTCACCGGCGCCTATTTCTATCCGGGCCAGTTCTACGACTACCACTGGCCGATCGTGCTGGCCGGCTTCAAGACCATCAATGCCGATGCCACGGACCCGAAGGCCGGCAGCCCCAATGACAGCGGCGGCATCACCAAAGTACCCGGCGACTGGCACGAAACCATGAGCACGCACTGGTTTCACGACCACATGTTCAGCTTCACCTCGCAGAACGTTTACAAGGGCATCGCCGCGATGTTCAACATCTACAGCGCGCTGGACCGCGGCAACGAGGAGATCAACGATGGCGTCAATCTGCGCCTGCCCAGCGGCATCGCCAAGAGCTGGGGCAACCTCGACTACGACATCAACCTGCTGCTGGCCGACAAGGCCTGGGGCCAGGATGGCCAGATGCTCTTCGACATTTTCGACTTCGACGGTTTCCTGGGCGACCAGATGACGGTGAACCTGGCCTGGAAGCCGTTTTTCAATGTGGAGCGGCGCAAGTATCGCTTTCGCATTCTCAATGCCTCGGTGTCGCGCTTTTTCAAGCTGGCGCTGAGCGACGGCTCGCCGATGATCCAGATCGGCAACGATGGCAACCTGCTGCCGAAACCGGTGCTGCTGACCGAACTGGACGAGATGGGCATTGCCGAACGCTATGACATCGTGATCGATTTTTCGCGCTACAGCAACGGGACCAGGGTCCATCTGGTCAATCTGGCCGAGCACCAGGACGGCAGGCGGGTGGCAAAAGACCTGAGGCTGTCCGAAGCGGTGTCAGGCCAGTCGGCCGATCCCTGTGTCGGCAGGTTCCTCGAGTTCAGGGTGGTGCGCGATGCGGCCTACCCGGACAACAGCCAGGTGCCTGGCGTCCTGATCCCCAACCCCGACCTGTCGGCCATTCCCGTGGCGCGCGAGCGGGTGTTCGAGTTCGGGCGCGGCGCCAGGAAGAGCACCAATGATCCGGTGTCGTCGGCCCTGGGGCCCTGGGGCATCAAGACCGATGGCGGCGACATGCTGGCCGCCGATTTTGGCCGCGTCTCGGCCGCGCCCAAGGCCGGCACCCGGGAGATATGGACGCTCAGGAACGGCGGCGGCGGCTGGGATCATCCGATCCACATCCACTTCGAGGAGGGCCAGATCCTCGCGCGCGACGGCAGTGCCAGCAAGGTGCCGGCCTGGGAGAAGGGGCGCAAGGATGTCTACCGGTTGCGACCGGGCGGCAGCATCAGGATCACCCTGCAATTTCGCGACTGGGGCGGCATGTTCATGGAGCACTGCCACAACACCGTGCACGAGGACAACGCCATGCTGTTGCGCTGGGAAATCGACAGCCTGGGCACGCCCATCCTCAAGCCGCTGCCGACCCCGATTCCGACGCCGCAAGGCGTGACCTTCCAGTCGCCAACCGACATTCTGAAGAGCGCTTTATGACTCAATGCCGGGCTTGCCAACGCGGCCGGCCCTGGCAAGGAAAACCCACCCACGATGGAGCGAATCATGAAAACGATGCATCGACCTGTCTTGCCTGCGTTGCGGGCCTCCGTGATCACCGCGCTTGCCTTGGTGTTGGGGATGCCGGGCTGGGGGAACAGCGCGGCGGCTGACCCCGTTCTTGAGAACACCGTCGTGGCGGCGGTTGTTGGCGCGGTCGGAGGAAGCGGTGGCGCCGCCGAGGCGGTCGTCTTCACCGGGCAGGCGAGCATCAGCGGCAAGGTGGTCCACGACACGGTCTTTGGCGCGCCGCCGGTGCTGGAGATCATCGTCGACCTCGGCAATATCAGGGGAAAAGGCCTGCGCAGCGGAAAAACTTACCTGGTGTCTAGCCAGGCCATCCTGCACCGGCCGCTGCTGGCGTTCGACCCGGTCGAGCTCAGTTTCCCCTTTGTAGCCGACGGCAACCTGTTGCTGGCGCGTTCGGCAACGGCGTCTTTTGGCGTTTACTACAGCGCGGCCAGGGGAATGACGACGACGCCGGTGCGGATCAGTCCGAACCGGCCTGGCTGATCGCGCCGCAGCCGGGTGCAGGCGTACCTGGTGCGGGCCTCGCGAGAGAGCCAGGCCATGCCTTTTTGAAGGCCATGAAAGGACTTGCCATGACAGCCAGACAGTGGGTATGGAAAGCGGCGGGGCTTGCCGTGATCGCGGGCGCGACGGCCTGGCTGGCCAGCGGCCCGTCGCGGGCCGCCACGCCGTGGG
Organism: Polaromonas sp.; assembly: GCF_031411155.1. Classification (GTDB taxonomy): domain Bacteria; phylum Pseudomonadota; class Gammaproteobacteria; order Burkholderiales; family Burkholderiaceae_C; genus Polaromonas. Next base: position 32,442 of record NZ_JANOAL010000093.1, read on the forward strand.
GCGCGGACTATTTCCCGAACGCTGTCCTGACCACCCAGGACGGCAAGACGGTGCGCTTCTACGATGACCTGATCAAGGGCAAATCGGTGGCGATCAACCTTTTTTACACCAGCTGCCAGGACATCTGCCCGCTGGAGACCGCCAAGCTGGTGCAGCTGCAGAAATTGTTCGGCGCGCGCATGGGCAAGGACATCTTCTTCTATTCGATCGCCATCGACCCCTGGGACACGCCCAAGGAGAACAAGGCCTATGCGCAGAAGTTTGGTGTCGGGCCGGGCTGGCTGTTTCTCTCCGGCAAGGAAGCGGACATCCAGCTGATCAGCCGCAAGCTGGGCCTGTCCCGCGCCAGCGATGCGGTCAGCAAGGACGGCCACAGTGCCAGCCTGATGGTGGGCAATGTGGGCTCGGGGCTGTGGATGCGGAATTCGGCGATGGACAATCCGCAGTTTCTCGCCACGACGATCGGCAATTTCCTGGGCTGGCGCGACCCTAAGGCGGACCGGAGCTATGCCGAGGCGCGACCGCTGGACCTCGACAAGGGCCAGTTCCTGTTCCAGAGCCGCTGCGCGGCGTGCCACACGATTGGCGCCGGTGACCGGCTCGGGCCCGACCTGATGGGCGTGACGTCGCGGCGCCAGCGCGGCTGGCTGGCCCGCTACCTGGCGCAACCGGAGCAGATGCTGGCCGAAGGCGATCCGGTCGCGACCAGCCTGTTCAAGAAATATCGGCAGGTTCGAATGCCCAACCTGGAGCTGGGCACGGACGACGTGGCCTCCCTGTTGTCGTACCTGGAAGCGCGATCACATGCCAACGGCGAACCGCCGGCAGGAAAAGAGGCGGGAAAAGAAGCCGCCGCCGTCCGATAACCCGCGATGGCTGGACTTTTCTATGGCGTTTATGCCCATCCCCCTTGAAGAATGGGCATCATTAGCTATTTATTTGATAGCAAAAGTGCCTCAACTTTTGCCAAGCTGGCCACCGTCTGCAGGCAGGCCTGGGCCACTTCCTTGCCCTTGGTCAGAAAGTGCTCGGTAAAAAAGCGCCGGTGTTCTTCGTGCTCGTGGAAATGCTGCGGTGTCAGCACCGCTGAAAATACCGGTACACCGGTGTCCAGCTGGATGGCCATGAGGGCGTCAATGACCGCACCGGCCACGAAGTCATGGCGGTAAATGCCGCCATCCACCACCAGACCGCAGGTCACGATGGCCGTATAACGACCTGACTGGGCCAGCTTTTTGGCGTGCAATGGAATTTCGAAGGCGCCGGGCACTGCAAACAGGTCGACAGCCTCGGGGGCCACACCTTGCCGGACCATTTCGGCCAGAAACGCGGTGCGACCCTGGCTCACAATGTCTTCGTGCCAAGAGGATTGAATGAAGGCAAACCGCGCCAATTGCGTAGCAGGCCGCAGGGTCGGGGTGGCCTCGCCGGGAGTTGCGGGATAACTGGAAGATGGAACTGACTGTGACTGACTCATGGATGCCTCAAGCTAGGTGATACCAGAATCAGGGCGCACGACATCGCAGCGTGCATCCGCGTTCACGTAAAAAATTACGCGAGAGGTGCAAGCCGTCAAGATCGCGCTCTCTTTCATCCGGACTGTGACCGTCGGCTTCGGAGTTGAACCGAATCTGCTGACCCCGGCTTTTTGAAGGCCGGGCGCTCGCGGGCTGATGCTGGGTTGTAGCAAACACCGCCGGTGGGGAATTTCGCCCCGCCCTGAGAACGCTGCCCCCGAATTGCGTCGGGGACGAAATATTTTACGGCCTTGTCAGGCGACCTCGGCAATCAACTCGATCTCGACGCAGGCGCCCAGCGGGACTTGGGCCACGCCGAACGCGCTGCGGGCATGTTTGCCGGCATCGCCAAAGATGTCGCCCAGCAGTTCGCTGGCGCCGTTGGTCACCAGATGCTGCTCGGTGTAGTCGGGCGTCGAGTTGACCAGGCTCATCAGCTTGACGATGCGCCTGACCTTGCCCAGGTCGCCGACGGCGGCGTGCAGGGTGCCCATCAGGTCGATGGCAATGGCGCGCGCGGCGGCCTTGCCTTCCTCGGTCGTGATGTTCTTGCCCAACTGGCCGACGATGACCTTGCCGTCTTTTTTGGCCAGGTGGCCGCTCAAAAACACCAGCTTGCCGGTCTGCACGAAGGGCAGGTAGGCCGCCGCCGGCGCCGCCACGGCGGGCAGCGTGATGTTGAGGGCTTCGAGTTTTTCGTAGATGGTCTGGGCGCTGGTGCTCATGGCGTTTTCCTTTGAGGTGGTGAATGATGGTGAATAATGGGGCTTGAAAGTGGATGAAAACCCTGCCTGGCCCTTTAACAGCGGGCGTAGACAGCTATTAAAAACATAGCATTTTGAAACCGGGCTCTGCAGCGTCATTGCCGGTCTCGCGTCAGGCGCCGAGGCCAGGCGCTTCAGCTTGCAGCGGCTCCACCGTCACCGCAACATCCAGAATGTGCTGCGCGCCGCCGCGGATCACGCCGCGCATAGGCGACACATCGAGGAAATCACGACCGGTGGCCAGCGTTACATAGTCTTCGCCCGGTGCCCGGTTGTTGGTGGGGTCAAAGTCCAGCCACTGCCGCAGGGCCGGGCAATACACCGAGGCCCAGGCGTGGGAGGCGTCGCTGCCAATCAGGCGCGGCTGGCCGGGCGGCGGCTTGGTCAGCAGGTAGCCGCTGACATAGCGCGCCGGCAAGCCCATGGCGCGGCAGCAGGCGACCATGATGTGCGCGAAATCCTGGCAAACCCCCCGGCCCTGGTGCAGCGCCTGCAGCGCCGGCGTGCCGACCTCGGTGCTGTCGCTCTCATAGCGCATGCTGCTGTGAATGCGCTGCATCAGCTCGTGCGCCGCCTCCAGCAGCGGGCGGCCCGGCAAAAAGCTGGGGCGGGCAAACTGCACAAAGGCATCGTCGCGCGGCACATAGGGCGAGGCAAACAGAAACTCGGAGGCGCTGTCGTAGGCGGCTTGGGCGCGGTAGCGAAACTGCTCACGCACCTTTTCCCAGGGCAGCGACGCCAGCCTCTGCGCCGGAGAAAGCGTGGCTTTCGAGGTCGAAACAAGGCTGTCGGCCACCACGCTCAGGCGCTCGTGGGCCGCCTGCAGCGAAAAGTAGCTGCGGGTATTGCCGTAGGTATCAAGGGCGTCGCGCAACTGCACCGGCGCCGGGTCCACGCGCAAGGCGTAGTTCAGCAGCGTCTGCCCGCCCCGGCTGGCCGGTTTGAGATGCAGCATGTGGTGCGCGTTCACCACCGCAGGGCTGTAGCGGTAACGGGTTTCGTGGACCACATGAAGCAGCATGGATTCAGGCTCCCAGGCTGTGGCTGCCCGAAGCGGCATGGCTGAAATAGCGCCGGCTCAGGCTGTCGGACAAGGCCAGTGCCGCCTCGCAGCATTGCGCCAGCAGATCCGTCAGGTGGTCGTATTGCGCCGGGCCAGGCGCCGCAACCGCCTCGCCATCCTGCTCAGCGGGGTTTTGAGGGGCTTGCGCGCTAGCGCACAATTCGGCCAGCGTCCAGCTGCCCGGGTCGGGCAGCTCCCGTGCCAGATCGGGCAGATCGCCCGGCGTGCTGCTGGCGAGCTTGGCCAGACGCCCGCTCAGGGTCTGCACCACCCAGCCCAGCGAGCGCGGGTTGTCACGGTCCAGCACCAGCAGGTCGAGCAGGGCCGCAATGTCGCGCCGCTGCTGGTACTGCGCGTGAAAGGTGATGGTGCTGTCAAACAGCGCCACCATGGCGCCAAAGCCGCCTTCCTCAAACACCGATGCCGTTTCAAAACCGTGCACCAGCGCGGCCGACAGGGTGCTGAGCCGCTCTATCATGCGGCCCAGGCTGAGCAGCCGCCAGCCGTCGTCGCGGGTCATGCGGTCGCTTTGCGCGCCCGTCATGGCGGCCAGAAAACTGCTGACCGACTCCAGCGCCCGCAGCGCTTCCACCGATGAGTACTCGGGCGAATGCGGCGCCGCGGTGGCACTGCTGAACAGCTTGCAGCGGTGAAAAAAGTCGGCCTCGGCGCGCACCATCACATGCCACTGCTCCTGCGACAGGCGTTCGCGCACCGCCGAGGCCGTGCCCTTGAGCGCCTGCAGGTTGTAGCCCACGCTGGTGGCCTGACTGGTGTCGGCCAGGTTGGCGATCAGGGCGCGTTCAAAGACGCGGCGCGCCTGGGTGGCTGGCGGCACGGCGTCGAGCACCAGTCCGTTGCTCACCGCCATGCGCGTCAGCCAGTCCAGCAGCGCCTCCGAGGTCTGGTCTTCGCCGCCCAGGCATTGCAGGCTGAGCTGGGCCAGCCGGGTGGCGTTTTCGGCGCGCTCGGTGTAGCGGCCCAGCCAGAACAGGTTTTCGGCGGCGCGGCTGGTCACGGGGCGGCGGTGGCGCAGCGGCGTGGCCGACCAGGCCGGCGCGGGCTGTTCGGGGCGCGATGCGGCTGTGTAATCGGCTCTGGTTGCGGCGGGCTCGGGGTGGGCGGTTGTCGCGGTGGCGGGCAGCGCGCCCAGCACCCATACATCGGCGCTGCTGCCGCCGTGCTGCATCGAGGCCATGTTCTGGTTTTTGCCGGCCAGCCGGGCCAGGCCGCCCGGCAGCACCTGCCACGAGCCGTTGCCGTCGGCCACCGCAAACACCCGCAGCATGGCCGAGCGCGGGGCGATTTTCTCGCCCTGCCAGGTTGGGGTCTGGGACAGTGGCCTGTAGGCCTGCACCGTGTATTCCTCACCCCGGCGCAGGATGCGGCCGGCCCACTCGTCCAGCGCGCGCCGTGACAGGGTGTGGCCAATGATGGACTCCATGCCGGTGCCAGGGTAGGTGGGCTTGATCACGCTGTCCTTGAGCTGGCCCAGCACGTCCTGCATGACGGCCTGCTCGCCGCACCACCAGGTGGACAGCGAGGGCAGGGCCAGCGTTTCACCCAGCAGATGGCGGGACAGTGCCGGCAAAAAACCGAGCAGGGCCGGTGACTCCAGGAAGGCCGAACCCGGCGTGTTGGCCACCAGCACATTGCCGGTGCGTATCGCCTGCAGCAGGCCGGGCACACCCAGGGTGGAGTCGGAGCGCAGCTCCAGCGGATCGAGAAACTCATCGTCCAGCCGCTTGAGCAGGCCATGCACCGGCTCCAGGCCGCGCAGGGTTTTCAGGTAGAGCCGGTCATCGCGCACCAGCAGGTCGCTGCCCTCGACCAGGGTCAGGCCCAGAAAGCGCGCCAGGTAGGCGTGCTCAAAATAGGTTTCGTTGTAGGGGCCGGGGGTGAGCAGCACCACCCGGCTTTCCTCGCTGGCGCTGTTGGCCGTGCTCATCGCCTTCAGGCCATCGACCAGGGCCTTGTAGGCATCGGCCAGCCGCTGCACCTTCATTTCGCGAAAGGCTTCGGGAAACAGCCGGGAAATCGTCAGGCGGTTTTCCAGCAGGTAGCCCAGGCCAGACGGCGCCTGGGTGCGCTGCGAGACCACCGACCACTGGCCCTTGGGGCCATGCGCTAGGTCGAAGGCGGCAATGTGCAGATAGGTGCCACCGGCCGCCGGCACGCCGCGCATGGCACGCAGGTAGCCGGGGTGGCCATGCACCAGCGCGCTCGGCAGAAAACCTTCTTGCAGCAATTGCTGCGGGCCGTAAATATCGGCCATCACGCGATCCAGCAGGCGCGCGCGCTGCTGGATGCCGGTTTCAATCTTGGTCCAGTCGCTGGCCGACACCATCATCGGAAACAGGTCCAGCGACCAGGGCCGCTGCGGGCCGTCGGCATCGGCATAGACGTTGTAGGTCACGCCGTTGTCGCGGATCTGGCGATGCAGGTTGGCGCTGCGGTGGTTCAGGTCATGAAAGCCGTCGCTGCCCAGAAAGTTGAAAAACCGCGTCCATTGGGGGGCCAGAGCTTCCTGCGCGGCGGCGGGCGCGGCGGCCTGGCTGCGCCCGCGCAACTCGTCAAAATGGCCAGCGGCGGCATGCGGCGCGAGCGCCAGGGCCAGCGCCTCGGGCGCCTCCAGCGCCAGTCCTGCAAAAAGTGACGGGGTGTTGTTTTCCACGGTATGCAAGTATGCCTGCGGCCCCGTCCCCCGCGCACTCCGGCCGCCGCATTGCGGCCCTTTCAGCGCCGGCGCGGCCGTCGAATCATCGAAATACGCCGGGCATAAGACGGGCTGATGAGAGGCGCCTTGTTAGCGCAGATCCAGCGTGAAAGGAAACTCCCGGCTCGGCTGCGCCGGGCTGACCTGCATTTTGCCGGGGGTATGGCCCATGCGGAAAAAGCGGTTCAGCCGGCGGCTTTCGGCTTCAAACGAGTTGACCGGCAAGGTGTCATAGCTGAGCCCGCCCGGATGCGCGACGTGGTATTGGCAGCCACCGAGCGAGCGCTCCATCCAGGTGTCCACAATGTCAAAGGTCAGCGGCGCATGCACGCCAATCGAGGGGTGCAGCGCCGACGGCGGGTTCCAGGCCTTGTAGCGCACGCCGGCCACGTATTCGCCGACACGCCCGGTGCTTTGCAGCGGCAGCGCCCGGCCATTGACGGTGACCACATAACGGTTGTCGTTCAGCCCGGTCACATGCACTTCGACCCGCTCCAGCGAGGAATCGACATAACGCACCGTGCCGCCGGCCGAGCCTTCCTCGCCCATCACATGCCAGGGCTCCAGCGCGCTGCGCAAGGTCAGCTCGATGCTGTTGGCCTTGACCTGGCCGATCATCGGGAAGCGGAATTCAAAATGCGGCTCGAACCAGGCCATGTCAAAGGCGTAACCGGCCTCGCGCAGCTCGGTCAGCACGTCGGCAAAATCCGCGCGGATCAGGCTGGGCAGCAAAAAGCGGTCATGCAGCTCGGTGCCCCAGCGCGTCATGCGGCCGTGGTAGGGCTTGTTCCAGAAGCGCGCCACCAGGGCGCGCAGCAGCAGCTGCTGGGCAATGCTCATGCGCGCATGCGGCGGCATTTCAAAGGCGCGCAGTTCCAGCAGGCCGAGCCGCCCGGTAGCCGAATCGGGCGAGTACATCTTGTCAATGCAGAACTCGCTGCGGTGGGTATTGCCGGTCACGTCGACGAGGATATTTCTTAGAGTCCTGTCGACAATCCACGGCGGCATGTAGACATCGCCCCCACGCTCCGCCACTGCGTGTGGGTCGCTGCCCCCCGAGGGGGCTGTTCCACCTTGGGGCGGCCCGGCGGTGGAACTGCCGTATTTCTCGCGGAAGGCTGCAATCTCGCGCAGGGCAATTTCAAGCTCGTATAACTGGTCGTTGCGCGCCTCGTCCACGCGCGGCGCCTGGCTGGTCGGGCCAATGAACATGCCCGAGAACAGATAACTCAGCGACGGGTGGTTGTGCCAGTAGGCAATCAGGCTGCCCAGCAGCTCGGGCTTGCGCAGAAACGGGCTGTCGGCCGGCGTGGCGCCGCCCAGCACAAAGTGGTTGCCGCCGCCGGTGCCGGTGTGGCGGCCATCGGTCATGAACTTCTCGGCCGAGAGCCGGGTTTCATGCGCAATCTTGTAGAGAAACTCGGTGTGCTCGACCAGCTCGCCCCAGTTGTAAGCCGGGTGAATGTTGACTTCAATCACGCCAGGGTCAGGCGTGACCTGCAGCATTTTCAGGCGCGGGTCGCGTGGTGGCGGGTAGCCTTCGAGCACGATGCGCAAGGACAGCGCCTGCGCGGTGGCTTCCACGGCGGCCAGCAGGTCGAGGTAGTCTTCGAGCCGCTCCAGCGGCGGCATGAAGATGTAGAGCGCGCCGGTCTCACCGCGACCGCTCTGGTTGGCTTTGCTGTCGGGGTCGGCCTTGGGCTTGTCTTTGGGCTTGTCTTTCGGCCCACTGGCGCGCGCCGGGTCGCGCACCTCGACGCACAGCGCCGTGCGGGTCAGCCAGGCGGCGGATTCAAAGGCCTTGGGTGCGCGGCTGTTGCCCGGCGTTGACGGTGCGCTGGCCGGGCTGCCAGCGACATGGTCAGCGGGCCGGAATTGCATCACGCGGCTGGCTTCGGTCGGCGCGGCATGACCGGTCAGGTAGGGCGCGGCCAGGGCCGCGGTGGGCGGCAGATCCTGGCGCGGCGCAAACGGGTCGGCCTCGATCATGTAAGGGTAGTCGGTCTTGGAGACCCAGGGCACCGAGTCCAGCGGCAGCCGGTAGCCCATGGGCGAGTCGCCCGGCATCAGATACATGCGTTCATCACGGAAGAACCACGGGCCGGTGGTCCACCTGGAGCCCGCCAGCACGGGCGGGGGTGGTGGACTTGCCGGGTTTGCCTTCGCCTCTTTGGCCAACCTGGCCTCATGCGTTTGCAGCGGCAGCACATAGCCCACCACCGAGTCCAGCCCCTGCATGAACAGTCGGCGCAGGCGTTCGCGCTCCATCGCGTCATCCAGCCGCGAATCGAACGGGTCCACATTGACCGGCAGGCGCCGCTCGCGCCACAGGTAGTACCAGGTGTCTTCAAAACCCGGCGTGATGTAGTCGGTGGCCAGGCCCAGCCTGCTGGCCAGCGTCTGCACAAAACGCTGCGCGTCGGCGCTGGTGTATTGGCAAGGCTGGCGTTCATCGGCAAACAGCGCCGGGTTTTGCCAGACCGGCTGGCCGTCCTTGCGCCAGAAAATGCTCAGTGCCCAGCGCGGCAACTGCTCGCCGGGATACCACTTGCCCTGGCCAAAGTGCAGAAAGCCGCCCTCACCGTATTCGGCGCGCAGCTTTTGCACCAGCTCGGTCGCGTAGCCGCGCTTGGTCGGCCCGAGCGCGTCGATGTTCCACTCGGCCGCATCGCGGTCGGTGGTGGCGACAAAAGTCGGCTCGCCACCCATGGTCAGCCGCACATCACCGGCCGACAGGTCCCGGTCCACCGCCTGGCCCAGCGCCAGCACCTGCTGCCACTGGTCCTCGCTGTAGGGGCTGGTGACGCGCGGCGATTCGTAAATACGGGTGACCTGCATGTGGTGCGCGAACTCGACCTCGCATTTGTCCATGCCGCCTTCTATGGGCGCCGCACTCGATGGCTCGGGCGTGCAGGCCAGCGGGATGTGGCCTTCGCCGGCCATCAGCCCGGAGGTCGGGTCCAGCCCGACCCAGCCCGCGCCGGGCAAAAACACCTCGCACCAGGCGTGCAGGTCGGTGAAGTCGGCTTCGGCGCCGCTCGGGCCGTCGAGGGACTTGACATCGGCCTTGAGCTGGATCAGGTAGCCCGATACAAAACGTGCCGCCAGGCCGAGGTGGCGAAATAGCTGAACCATCAGCCAGCCGGTATCGCGGCAGGAGCCGCAGGCCAGTTCCAGCGTTTCCTCGGGCGTCTGCACGCCGGGCTCCATGCGGATCGAGTACTTGATGTCGGATTGCAGCCGCTGGTTCAGGCCGACCAGAAAGTCGATGGTGCGCCTGGGGCTGAGGTCGGTCTGCTCCAGATAGCGTTTAAGCAGCGGTGTGGCCGGCAGCTTCGCCAGGTAGGGCGCCAGTTCTCGCGCCTGGCTGGCGCTGTAGGCAAAAGGAAATTTCTCGGCGCTGGGCTCCAGAAAAAAATCAAACGGGTTGAACACCGCCATTTCCACCACCAGGTCCACCGTGACCTTGAATTCACGCGTCGGCTCGGGAAACACCAGCCGCGCCTGGTAATTGGCAAACGGGTCCTGCTGCCAGTTGATGAAGTGTTTGGCGGGCGCGATGCCGAGCGAGTACGACAGCACCCGGGTCCGGCTGTGCGGCGCCGGCCGCAGGCGCACGACCTGAGGGCCGAGCATGACCGGGCGGTCGTATTGGTAGTGGGTGATGTGGCTCAGGGCAACGTGGATGGACAAGGGAGCCTCGCTTTAAAAAAATGATACGGGTGCAGTGCCAAGCCAGACACTGAATCGGCGGACCGCCCGGTCATGCGGCCGCTGCAATCAGCTTACTATGGTTCGACCGTGTTTTGGCAAGCAAGAGCTGCGCCAAACCCGGTTTGTCAGCTTTTTGACGGGCTGCGCCGTTGAACAGGGCGGCATCGCGTTCAGACCGATTCAGATCAATAACAAGTGGAGGAGGCGGCTTTGGGCGACCCTGTTTTGGCCGCACGGTGGGCAGGCTTCAAAAGCCCCGGCCTGATTTTCAGCGGCTTCGTCGCGGGCGTGGCGCTGCAGTTGCAGCAGGCCACCCTTTGGCACGGCGGCGGGTACGCCTTGCTTGCGGCCCTTGCCATGGTCGCCTTGGTCACGGGCGCGGTCAAGCGCAAAACCTTTTTGAACGCGAGCCTGGCTGCCATGGTGTTGGCGGCCCTGCTCGGCTTTGGCCAGACGGGCTGGCGCGCTGCGCTGTTTCAGACCACCACCCTGAACCCGGCGCTGGAAGGGCGCGACATTGCGGTGACCGGCACCGTGCTGGCGCTGCCCCAGCGCAGCGAAGACGCCGTGCGCTTTCGCCTGCAGCTGGACTCGGCCCGCATCAACGGCCAGCCGGTGAGCTTGCCGCCGCAAATCCTGCTGGGCTGGTATGCCGGCTTTGGCGCGCGCGAGGCCAAAGCCGCGCTGACGGGCAGCGATGACCCGGCCGAGTTTTCACCGGAGCAGCAGCGCCAGCCGCAAAACCTGCGCGCCGGCGAGCGCTGGCAGATGACGGTGCGGCTCAAGGCGCCGCACGGCAACAGCAACCCCCACGGCTTTGACTATGAGCTCTGGCTCTGGGAGCAGGGCATTCAGGCCACCGGCTATGTACGCGCCGGGCCGCATGATGAGCCGCCGTCAAAGCTTTCCAGCAGTTGGGCGCATCCCGTGGAGCGCGCCCGCCAGTCGGTGCGGGAGGCGGTTTTTGCGCGGATCGACAACCGGCAGCTGGCCGGCGTGATTGCCGCGCTGGTGGTGGGCGACCAGAACGCGATTGAGCGCGCCGACTGGGACGTCTTTCGCGCCACCGGGGTGGCCCACCTGATGAGTATTTCGGGTCTGCACATCACCATGTTTGCCTGGGTCGCTTCGCTGCTGATTGGCGGCTTGTGGCAGCGCTCTGTCCGGCTGACACCGCGCTTGTGCCTGGCGGTTCCGGCGGTCAGCGCCGGGGCCTGGGGCGGCTTGCTGCTGGCCGCCCTGTACGCGCTGTTTTCAGGCTGGGGTGTGCCGGCCCAGCGCACCATCTGGATGCTGGCAACGGTAGTGCTGCTGCGCCAAAGCGGCCGGCAGTGGCCCTGGCAGCAAACCTGGCTGCTGGCCATGGCGGTGGTGGTGGCGCTGGATCCGTGGGCGCTGCTGCAGGCCGGGTTCTGGCTGTCGTTTGTGGCCGTGGGAGTTTTGTTTGCTACTGATTCAGGAGCAGATGGCGGGCGTTCTGTATGGGCTGGAGCACAATTTGATCAAAAAAATGGGGCTCCAGGGAGATTTTGGCCGTCCTGGCTGGCCAGACCGCTCGCGGGGCTGGCGCGCGCCGCGCGTGAGCAATGGGTCGTCACGCTGGCGCTCACGCCCTTGTCGCTGCTGCTGTTCAACCAGGTGTCGCTGGTCGGTTTGCTGGCCAACGCGGTGGCGATTCCGTGGGTGACGCTGCTGGTCACGCCGCTGGCCATGCTGGGCGTGCTGCATGCACCACTATGGGATGCCGCGGCCTGGACGGTCGGCCTGCTGGCGGCTTATTTGCAGTGGCTGGCCCGCTGGCCGCTGGCCTCCATCAGTGTGGCCGCTGCACCGTTGTGGTGCGCTGTTGCCGGTGTGCTGGGAGGCGCGCTGCTGGCACTGCGCCTGCCCTGGCATTGGCGCTTGCTGGGCCTTCCGTTGCTGTTGCCGGTATTGCTGTGGCAACCGGCGCGCATGGAGGCCGGGCAGTTTGAACTGCTGGCCGCCGACATCGGGCAGGGCAATGCGGTGCTGGTGCGCACCGCCGGCCACACGCTGCTGTATGACACCGGACCACGGTTTTCGCGCGAAAGCGATGCCGGGCACCGCGTGCTGGTGCCGCTGCTGCGCGCGCTGGGTGAGCGGCTGGACATGCTGATGCTGAGCCACCGCGACAGCGACCACATTGGCGGCGCCCCCGCCGTGCTGGCGATGCAGCCGCAGGCGGCGCTGGTCAGCTCGATTGAAGACGGCCATGAACTGCAGGCGCTGCGCAAGTCCACCCGCTGCGTCGCCGGCCAGCGCTGGGTCTGGGACGGCGTCTCGTTTGAGGTGCTGCACCCGGAGGCGGGCGACTATGACACGGTGAACAAATCCAATGCCATGAGCTGCGTGCTGCGGGTGTCCAACGGCCGCCAGACGGCCTTGCTGGTGGGCGATATCGAGGCCCCGCAAGAGTTGCGGCTGGCCGGCAGTGCCAACCCCGCCACGCTGGCCGGCCTGAAGGCCGACTTTTTGCTGGTGCCGCACCACGGCAGCAAGACGTCTTCGAGTGCGCAGTTTCTGGATGCGGTGCAGCCGCGCCTGGCGCTGGCCCAGATGGGCTACCGAAACCGCTTTGGCCATCCGGTCGAATCGGTGGTGGCGCGTTACCGGGAACGCGGCATCCGGCTGGTCAGGTCATCGCAATGCGGGGCGGCTTTGTGGCAAAGCAGCAAGCCCGGCGACATCGCTTGCGAGCGGCAGCAGGCCCTGCGTTACTGGCATCATGGGCCGCTGAGCACACCTTAAAAAGAGGGCGACCCGATTCAATTGGCGCATAACTTGCTAAGCTACGGCATAACAATTGAATGCGACAACCTTGCTGGAGACCAAGCCAATGAGCCGACCGATGTTTGATGAAATGAATGCGACGGCGTCCAGCGTCCGTGAGCATTATCAAAACTACCAGCGCTGGCTGGCGCGGCAGCCGGCCGATGCGATGCAGGCGCGCCGCGCCGAAGCGGAAATGATTTTTCGGCGTGTCGGCATCACCTTTGCGGTGTACGGCGCCAAGGACGAAGAGGGCGCCGGCACCGAGCGGCTGATTCCGTTTGACCTGATTCCCCGCATCATCCCGGCGCACGAATGGGCCAGCATGGAAAAAGGCCTGGTGCAACGCGTCACCGCGCTGAACCGCTTCATTCACGATGTCTACCACGGCCAGGAGATCATCAAGGCCGGCGTGGTTCCGTCCGAGCAGATTTTCCAGAATTCGCAGTTTCGCCCCGAGATGATGGGCGTCGATGTGCCGGGCAATATTTACTCGCACATTAGCGGCATCGACATCGTGCGCGCGCCCGATGCCCAGGGCGAGGGCGAGTATTTCGTGCTCGAAGACAACCTGCGCGTGCCCAGCGGCGTGAGCTACATGCTGGAAGACCGCAAGATGATGATGCGGCTGTTTCCCGAACTGTTCAGCGAGAACCGGGTCGCGCCGGTGGCGCATTACCCCGACCTGCTGCTCGAAACATTGCGTGCCTCGGCCCCGCCCGCCACGGCCGAGCCGACGGTGGTGGTGCTGACGCCGGGCATGTACAACTCGGCCTATTTCGAGCACGCCTTTCTGGCCCAGCAAATGGGCGTGGAACTGGTCGAAGGCCAGGATTTGTTCGTCAAGGACAACTTCGTGTACATGCGCACCACGCGCGGCCCCAGGCGGGTGGACGTGATCTACCGCCGCGTCGATGACGACTTCCTCGACCCGCTGGCCTTCCGCCCGACTTCGACGCTGGGTTGCGCCGGTCTGCTCAACGTCTACCGCAGCGGCAACGTGGCGCTGTGCAACGCCATCGGCACCGGCGTGGCCGACGACAAGTCGATCTACCCCTATGTGCCCAAGATGATCAAGTTTTACCTCGGTGAAAAGCCCATCCTGAAAAACGTGCCGACCTATATGTGCCGCCACGAGGAAGACCTCAAGTACACCCTGGCCAACCTGAAAGACCTGGTGGTCAAGGAGGTGCACGGCGCGGGCGGCTACGGCATGCTGGTCGGGCCGGCCTCGACCCAGGCCGAGATCGAGGAGTTCCGCGCGGCGCTGCTGGCCAACCCTGCCGGCTACATTGCCCAGCCCACCCTGAGCCTGTCGACCTGCCCGACCTATGTGGAAAGCGGCGTGGCGCCGCGCCACATTGATTTGCGGCCCTTTGTGCTAAGCGGCAAGGAGGTGCAGATGGTGCCTGGTGGCCTGACGCGGGTGGCGCTGAAAGACGGTTCGCTGGTCGTCAACTCGTCGCAGGGTGGTGGCACCAAGGACACCTGGATTCTGGAAGCCGGACCCACCCCACCGATGTCATCACAGTCGCAAACACAGTCGCAAACGCAGTCACAGGCCGGAGGAAACTAATCATGCTGTCTCGCACTGCCGACCACCTTTTCTGGATGTCCCGGTATACAGAAAGGGCCGAGAATACCGCTCGCATGCTGGATGTGAACTACCAAACGTCGCTGCTGCCGCAAACTGCCGCCGTGGCGCAGGGCGGCTGGCAAAGCCTGCTCAGCATCAGTGAACTCAAACCCGCCTATGCCAAGCACTACGGCGACAGCATCAATCCGCGCGAGGTGATGGACTTCATGGTGCGCGACGAGAAAAACTCTTCCAGCATCATCTCGTGCCTGAAAAACGCCCGCGAAAACGCCCGCGCGGTGCGCGGCACGCTGACCACCGAAGTCTGGGAAACCCAGAACCAGACCTACCTCGAAGTTATCCGCATGCTGCGCAACGGCGACTTTGAGCGCGACCCCGGCCAGTTTTTTGAATGGGTCAAGTTTCGCTCGCACCTGTCGCGCGGCGTGACCCTGGGCACCATGCTGCAGGACGAGGCGTTTCACTTTCTGCGCCTGGGCACGTTTCTGGAGCGCGCCGACAACACGGCCCGGCTGGTCGATGTGAAGTTTCATGGCTTCCAGGGCGACTTTCTGGGCATCAGCGCCGAGGCCGACCAAGAATACGATTTTTACCACTGGAGCGCGATCTTGCGCAGCGTGTCCGGCTTCGAGGTGTATCGCAAGGTGTACCGCGATGTCATCAAGCCCGAGCGCGTGGCCGAACTGCTGATTTTGCGGGCCGACATGCCGCGCTCGCTGCTGGCCTGCCTGAATGAGGTCATGAGCAATCTGGCCATGGTGACCAGCGATGCATCGAGCGACACCCAGCGCCGCGCCGGCAAGCTGCGCGCCGACCTGCAATACGCCCGCATTGACGAAATCCTGGCGACCGGCCTGCATGCTTTCCTGACCCAGTTCCTGGACCGGGTGAACGAAATCGGCGCCAACATCAGCCGTGAATTCCTCGTTCCGGCCACGACTTGAAACCGCATAAGGCCGCGGCGGCCGCAGCGCCGGGCCGCCCCCAACAAGGCCAGCCCCCTCGGGGCGCAGAGAGTTACGCGAAGCGAACGAACGTGGGGGCGATGGCCGCAGCGCCGGGCCGCCCCAAGCAAGGCCAGCCCCCTCGGGGGGCAGAGAGTTACGCGAAGCGAACGAACGTGGGGGTTCTTATTTCATGAAGCTGCATGTCAGGCACACCACCGACTACCGCTACAGCGAACCGCTGCGTTACGCCCTGCAAACGCTGTGGCTGACACCGCAGTCCGGCCCGGCGCAAACGGTGCTTTACTGGAGCCTGGGCGCGCCCGAAAAGCTGTTTGTCCAGGTAGACGCGTTCGGCAACACCATCAGCTCCTACACCTTTGTCGGCCAGGCCACCGACAACGTGCGCTGGAGCCTGGTCAATGCCGCCGGCGACGTGGAGACCTTGGGCGTGGCCGAGTTCACCGATGCCGACACCTTGCCGCACCCCTATTTCTTTTTGCGCGCCACCGATCTGGCGGAGCCGCACTGGAA
>NZ_JANOAL010000094.1:0-33343 GCF_031411155.1 Polaromonas sp.
CTGCGGCCCGCATCAATCAGGCCCGCCGTCAAGTCGCCAGCCCCCACATCTTCGGCCAGGGCGCGCGCCACATCGGCCTCGGCCAGCCGGGCCAGCGTTCCCGCTGAGAAATCAACTGAATTTTTCATATAACTAATTTGAATAAGGACTCACCTAAACTAGCGGCTCAACAGGCTAATTGTTACTGATTTCAGGGCTGCCCATGCCCCATGTCCCGCCTGTTTTTCGCCACCCCCCTTTTTTTCTGCAGATCACCAGGCCCCTCATGTTCAGAACCCTGCTCAAATCCAAAATCCACCGCGCCGCGGTCACCCACTGCGAACTTAATTACGAGGGCTCCTGCGCCATCGACGAAGACTTGCTGGATGCCGCCAACCTCGGCGAGAACGAGCAGATCCATATCTGGAACATCAACAACGGCGAGCGTTTCATCACCTACGCCATTCGCGCCGAACGCGGCAGCCGCATCATCTCGGTCTATGGTTCGGCGGCACGGCGCGCGGCGGTGGGCGACCTCGTCATCATTGCCGCTTTTGCGCAGGTTGAGGAGAAAGAAGTGGCGGGCTTCAGTCCGAAGCTGGTGTTCGTCAACCCCGACAACCGCGTCCAGGAAGAACGCTCGACGATTCCGGTGCAGATGGCCTGATTGGGCCTGATTGCAGCCCCCGCCCTGCAGCGCGGCCAGCGCCCATGGGCATTTCCGCCTTTTTTAAAACGGGAGCCCCCATGGACAACCCCTCGCTGATCCAGCGCAGCCTGCAGCATGTGTGGCACCCCTGCACGCAAATGAAGCGGCACGAGACGCTGCCGCTGGTGCCCATCGCCAGAGCCCAAGGCGTGTGGCTGTACGACTTTGAAGGCCGCCGCTACCTCGATGGGATCAGCTCCTGGTGGGTCAACCTGTTTGGCCATGGCCATCCGTACATCAAGGCCGCGCTGGTGGCGCAACTGGACCAGCTCGACCATGTGATGCTGGCCGGTTTTACCCATGAACCGGTAGTGGAACTGTCTGAAAAGCTGGGCCAGCTGACCGGGCTGGGCCACGCCTTTTACGCCAGCGACGGCGCCTCGGCCACCGAGATTGCGCTGAAAATGAGCGCCCACTACTGGCGCAACACCGGCCGATCCGAAAAATGTCGCTTTGTCGGCCTGGCCGGTGGCTACCACGGCGAAACCGTGGGCGCGCTGGCCGTGACGGACATTGCCATTTTTCGCGAAGCCTACGCACCGCTGGTGCGGCTGGCAGCCACCGTGCCCAGCCCCGACGCCCGCAAAGCCGAGCCGGGTGAAAGCGCGGCCGACGTGGCCCACCGCGCCGCCGGCGGCCTGCAGGCCTGGCTGGAGCAGCACCACGCCAGCACGGCTGCCCTCATCATCGAGCCGCTGGTGCAGTGCGCCACCGGCATGGCCATGCACGATGCCAGCTACCTGCGGCTGGTGCGCGCGCTGTGCGACCGCTACGAGGTGCATCTGGTGGTGGACGAAATCGCCACCGGCTTTGGCCGCACCGGCACCTTGTTTGCCCATCAGCAGGCCGGCATCCGTCCTGACTTCATTTGCCTCTCCAAAGGCCTGACCGGCGGCACGCTACCGCTGTCTGCCGTGCTGACCACCGATACGGTGTACCAGGCCTTTTACGACGACGAGGTGGCGCGCGGCTTTTTGCATTCGCACTCCTACACCGGCAACCCGCTGGCCTGCCGCGCGGCGCTGGCCACGCTGGAGCTGTTTGCGCAAAACGATGTGCTGGCCCGCAACGTCACGCTGGCCCACACCATCAGCCAGGCTTTTGCGCCGCTAACGGCCCATGCGCGCATCAAAAACGCCCGGCAGCTCGGCATGCTCTGGGCCTGGGATGTGGACACGGCATCGCCCTATTTTTCGCGCCGCTACCAGCAGCACGCCATAGCGCACGGCGTGCTGCTGCGGCCGATTGGCAACACGATTTACGCCATGCCGCCCTATGTGATGGATGAAGACACCGCCGGCCACCTGGCACGCGGTGCGCTGGCCGCGCTGCAGGCCACGCTGGCTGAAGAAAGTGCGCATGGGTAAGCCACAACAGCTTTCGCTCTTTGTCACCGGGACCGACACCGGTGTCGGCAAAACACTGGTGAGCACCGCGCTGCTGCATGCGCTGGCCCGGCACTACCCGCGTGTGGTCGGCATGAAGCCCGTGGCAGCGGGAACCACCCTGATCCTGGGCGCCGAAGCCAACGACGATGTGCTGGCCCTGCGCGCGGCTTCCAGCTGCCGCGTGCCGCCCGAGCTGGACAACCCCATATTGCTGCCCGATGCGGTATCGCCCCACATTGCCGCCACGCGCGCCGGCGTTCGCATCGCCATCGCCCACATCGTGGCCTGCCACCGCCAGTTGCTGCAGTTGGCCGATGCCGTGGTGGTGGAAGGCGCGGGTGGCTTCATGGTGCCGCTGTCGGATACGGAAACCGGTGCCGATCTGGCGCAGGCGCTGGCGCTGCCCGTGGTTCTGGTGGTGGGCCTGCGCCTGGGTTGCCTCAACCACGCGCTGCTGACGGCCGCCGCCATTCGCGCGCGCGGCCTCACGCTGGCGGGTTGGGTCGCCAACCATATCGACCCCAGCATGCTGGCGCAAGGCGACAACATCGCCTTCTTGCAGCAGCAGCTGGCCGCACCGCTGCTGGCCAGCATTGCGCACCAGCCGCAGCCCGACCCCCAAACCCTGAACCTGGAACTCCCCCTGGCATGGCAATCAACACCCTGATGACGAATTCCTGGCTCGACGAATTTCCGGCCCGCATTGCCGAGCTGGACCGCACGCACCTGCGCCGCCGGCGTCGCGTGGTGGTGCCAGAAGACGGCGCCCACCTGCGGGTTGACGGGCAGCGCATGCTGGCGTTTTGCAGCAACGACTACCTGGGCCTGGCCAGCCATCCGGCGCTGGTGCAAGCCGCCTGCGACGGTGCCCGCGCTTTTGGCGTGGGTGCGGCGGCCTCGCCACTGGTCAGCGGCCACAGCGCCGCCAACGAAGCACTGGAACACGCCCTCGCCCGCTTTGTCGGCCAGCCGCGCGCGCTGTATTTTTACGCCGGCTACGCCACCAACATCGGCATCGTGCCCGCCCTGGTGGGCAAGGGCGATGCGGTTTTTTCAGACGCGCTGAACCACGCCTGCCTGATTGACGGCGCACGGCTGTCCAGCGCGCAGATTCACCGCTACGCGCACGCCGACCTGGCGGCGCTGGAGCAGGAACTGATCAACAGCCCGGCCCGGCGCAAGCTCATCATCAGCGACGCCGTGTTCAGCATGGACGGCGACGTGGCCGATGTGCCTGCGCTGCTGGCGCTGTGCGAACGCCACGACGCCTTGCTGCTGCTCGACGACGCGCACGGTTTTGGCGTGCTCGGCCCGCAAGGGCGCGGCTGCCTGGCCCACTTTGGCCTGTCGGGTGAAAATGCCTCAGCGCGCGTGCTCTACATGGCCACGCTGGGCAAGGCCGCGGGCGTGGCCGGGGCGTTTGTGGCGGGCAGCGAGGCGCTGGTTGAATGGCTGCTGCAAAAAACCCGCAGCTACATTTTTGCCACCGCTGCCCCGGCCTTGCTGGCCACCGCCCTGCAAACCAGCTTGCAACTGATTGAGCAGGACGAGTGGCGGCGCGAGCACCTGCAGCGCCTCATTGCCCGCTTGCGTCAAGGCCTGACCCAGGGCCTGCAAGGCAGTTCATGGCGGCTTGGCGAGTCACCCACCGCCATTCAGCCGCTGGTGATTGGCCCCAATGACGCGGCGCTGGCCGTGATGGAAGGCCTGCGCACACGCGGCCTGTGGGTGCCCGCCATTCGCCCACCCACCGTGGCCGAGGGCACGGCCCGTTTGCGCATCGCCCTGTCGGCCGCGCACACCGAGGCCGACATTGACCGCCTGGTGCGGGCGCTGAGCGAACTGGCTGCGACATCGACTTCATCACAGCGGCCAAACCGCGTCGAATAAACTGAGAAAATTGTGTCGCATCCGTGACAGCACATCCGTATCACTTAGGAGCCCCCGTTCATGCCCCCTGTCCTGGCCCAAGCCCTCGCCTTCCACCCGCCCCGCCCCGCCGCCCCGCCCCAGGCACCCGGCCGCTGGAGCGTTGACGAAATTGAAGCGTTGTTCAACCTGCCGTTTCCTGAGCTGATGCACCGCGCGCAAACCGTTCACCGCGAAAACTTTAACCCCACGCACGTTGAATTTGCCACGCTGCTGTCCGTCAAGACCGGCGGCTGCGCCGAAGACTGCGGCTACTGCCCCCAGGCCGCCCGCTATGACACCGGCGTGCAAGCCAGCAAGCTGATGGAGCCCGCCGAAGTGCTGCTGGCCGCGCAACGCGCCCAGGCCGCCGGCGCCACGCGTTTCTGCATGGGCGCGGCCTGGCGCTCGCCGAAAGACCGCGACATTGAAAAAGTCGCCGAGCTGGTGCGCACCGTCAAGGCGCTGGGCCTGGAAACCTGCGCCACGCTGGGCATGCTGGAAGACGGCCATGCGCAAACCCTGCAGAGCGCCGGCCTCGACTACTACAACCACAACCTCGACAGCGCGCCCGATTTTTACGGCGACATCATCACCACGCGCGACTACCAGGACCGGCTCGACACGCTGGCGCGTGTGCGCAGCGCCGGCGTCAAGGTCTGCTGCGGCGGCATTGTCGGCATGGGCGAAACGCGGCGCCAGCGCGCCGGCCTGGTGGCCGAGCTGGCCAACCTCACGCCCTACCCCGAGTCGGTGCCCATCAACAATCTGGTGAAGGTTGAAGGCACGCCGCTGGCGAATCAGGCCGACCTGGACCCGTTTGAATTTGTGCGCACCATTGCCGTGGCCCGCATCACCATGCCGACGGCCAGGGTGCGCCTGTCGGCCGGCCGCCAGCAAATGGGCGACGGCGTGCAGGCGCTGTGTTTTCTGGCCGGCGCCAACTCGATTTTTTACGGCGACAAGCTGCTGACCACCGGCAACCCCGACACCGAAGCCGACGTGAAACTGCTGCAGCGGCTGGGCATGAGCCGCTCGGCGCCCGAGACGCGCTGAAGGGTTCTGTCGGCGCGCTCAGCAAGCGGTGCAAAACCCGGCCCGCACTGGTTAGACTCTCGCTAAATTCAGGAGCCGTCCCATGACCACCGATGCCACACCCGCCGCCACCCCTTACGGCACGCTGCCCCCAGCCTCCGCGCCCAGCGCACCGCTGGCGCGCAAGCCGATGAGCCTGCCGCGCCTGCGCGAAATGCACACGCAAGGCGAAAAAATCACCATGCTGACCGCCTACGACGCCACCTTTGCCGCCGTGGCCGATGCCGCCGGGGTGGAATGCATTCTGGTCGGCGACTCGCTCGGCATGGTCTGCCAGGGCCTGTCAAGCACCGTGGGCGTGAGCCTGGAGGCCATGCGGCATCACACCGAATGCGTGGCCAACGGCCTGCGCCGCTCGCACGCCACCGCCTGGCTGATTGGCGATCTGCCCTTTGGCAGCTACCACGAGTCCAGAGAGCAGGCCCTGCGCAGCGCGGTGGTGCTGATGCAGGCCGGTGCCCACATGGTCAAGCTCGAAGGCGGCGGCTGGACCACCGAGACCGTGCGCTTTCTGGTCGAGCGCGGCATTCCGGTCTGCGCGCATCTGGGGCTGACACCGCAAACCGTGCATGCGCTGGGCGGCTACCGGGTGCAGGGCAAAACCGACCAGGCCGCCGCCACGCTCAAACGCGATGCGCAGGAACTGCAGGACGCCGGCGCCGCCATGCTGGTGCTGGAAATGGTGCCGGCCACGCTGGCCGCCGCGCTGACGCAGACGCTGGCGCACTGTCCCACCATAGGCATAGGCGCGGGCAAGGGCACCGCCGGCCAGGTGCTGGTGCTGCACGACATGCTGGGCATGAACCTGGGCAAGATGCCGCGCTTCGTTCACAACTTCATGGCCGGCCAGGACGGCAAGAACGCCAGCGTGCGCGGCGCCATCGAAGCCTATGTGCATGCCGTGAAAGACGGCAGCTTCCCCGACAACGCGACCCACGCCTGGTAGGGCGGCAAGGCGAACCGATTCGAACTGAAGGAGACCCCATGCACATCGTCCACACCATTGCCGAACTGCGCGACGCGCTCAGCGGCTTCAAGCGCCCGGCCTTTGTGCCCACCATGGGCAACCTGCATGAGGGCCATATCGCGCTGGTCAAGCAGGCCAAGCCGCTGGGCGACGTCACCGTCTCCAGCATTTTCGTCAACCGCCTGCAGTTTGCGCCGCACGAAGACTTTGACAGCTACCCGCGCACCCTGGACGCCGACGCCCAGCGGCTGCAGGCGGCCGGCTGCGATGTGCTGTTTGCCCCGCGCGAGCAGGAGTTGTACCCGCAGCCGCAAACCTACAAGGTGCACCCCGCCAACGACCTGGGCGACATTCTGGAAGGCCACTTTCGGCCCGGTTTTTTCATCGGCGTCAGTACCGTGGTGCTCAAGCTGTTCTCGTGTGTCTACGCCGGCATGCCCGCGGGCGTGGCCGCTTTCGGCAAAAAAGACTACCAGCAGGTGCTGGTGGTGCGCCGCATGGTGCAGCAGTTTGCCCTGCCGATAGACATTCTGGCCGGTGAAACCCAGCGCGCCGAAGACGGGCTGGCGCTGTCATCGCGCAACGGCTACCTCAACCCGGCCGAGCGCGCCGAGGCCGCGCAACTCTCGCAGGCCCTGAAAGCCCTGGGCCAGGCCGCCAAAGCCGCCCAGGCCGCCGACCTGCCCGCGCTGGAAGCGCAGGCCATGCAGGCGCTGGCGCGCCGCGGCTGGAAACCCGACTACCTGACCGTGCGCCGCCGCGCCGATCTGCAGCCGCCGCAGGGCGCGTTGTTATCAGAGCCGCTGGTGGTCCTGGGCGCGGCCAAGCTCGGCAGCACGCGGCTGATCGACAACCTGGAAATCTGAGCGGCCCGCAACCGGCGCCGGAATGACGGCAGCGCAATCCGCTCTGTTTTTGATAGCTGTTGACGCTTATCCCACAAGGGCTGGAGGCAACTTTAATCAACAATGGAACGCCATGAGCCCAAATAAGCAGACGGTGCGAACATGCATGGACGGCTTCACCAAAAGCGATCATGCGCAAATCCTGGAATGGCTCATGCCCGGCGCATTTCATTTGTCGGGCAAAGACGCCTCAACGGCAAGCGGCTTCGCCATAGCACCCGCTCCTGTCAGGCACCTACATCGGCGGCGCGTCAGCGCCTATAGGCTGATCCGGGGACGGCTCTGCAGACTGCCCAGCCCGGCCAGCGAGCCATTGGTAGCCCTTCCAGACCAGCAGGGCCGCGCCCGCACCGAGCAGACCGTAGCGCAGCAAAGGCAGCCGGCGCGCACCCGACAGGGCCAGCGACAGCAGCGAACTGAGCAGCGGTGCGCGCCTGAGCAGCGCCAAGGCCAGCGGCAGGCCTTTGGCCAGGGCCAGGCTGGGCACACCGTTTTTGAAAAAAATCACCCGCTGCCGCGCCGCGTCAATCGCGCCGACCATCTCGGCGCGCTCCATCGCGGCGCGCATCAACAAAACCTGCTTTCTCAGTTCCCGCTGGGTGGTGGCGCTGGTGGCTGCGTCGCTCATGGTGCGACCCTCATGGTGCGGCTTCGCGCCGGGCGCTGGGCGCCAGGGCGGCTTCCAAGGCCTCGCGGTCTTGCGCCATTTCGGCCAGCGTTGCCTGCAAAAAAGGCGGGCGCGTCGCCAGCGCACGCTGGATGCGCCACCAGAACCAGCCGCCGAAGCCGAGGTAGCTCGCCGCAAAGAACGCCAGCACCGCCACACGCTGCGCCGCGTCAACGGCCAGCACCACCATCAGCGTGAACATCAGCACGCCCACCAGGCCAAAAACCAGCAGGCCCAGCAGGTTCAGCCACAGGCCGATCAGCCGCTGCAGTTCTTCTTCAAGCTCCACGCCCGCCAGGGCCATGCGCGTGTGCGCCATGCCCTGCAGCGTGATCAGCAGTTGGCGCAGCGAGGCGAACAGGCGCGGCGGTGGGTCCGCCGCCCGGGCGTCCGCGCTGGGGGGTTCTGGCCGGGGTGCGGTCATGCGGCGGCGGTTCTTACTTGCGGTTGACCAGCAAACCCATCAAAAACCCGGCCGCAGCGGCAACACCCACGGCCCGCCAGGGGTGGGCATGGACATAGTCGTCGGTGAGCCTGGCCGCCTCTTTACCCTTGAGCAGCGTCGCTTCCTGCAGCCCGGTCAGTTTTTCGGTGACCAGCTTGAGCTTGCCTGCCGCTTTTTCGCGCAGGGCCACGGCGGTTTCGCCGGTGCTTGCAGCCGCTGACTTGAGCAGATCCTCCGCGTCGGCGAGCACCACTTTCATGTCGGTGATCAGCTTGTCCTTGTTGGCGTTTTCCATGGAATGCTCCCGGGTGTTGTTGGCAAAAAGTAAAAAATCAGGCGTGGCGTGAACCGATCTTCAGCCTGGCCCCATCCAGCGGGGCACTGCTTTGGAGACGGCCCGCCGGAATGAGGCAGATTAACCAAAGTTGGCCTCGAGGTCAAAATCGGCCCAACCCGGGCCAACGGCAGCTATGCTTTTAATAGCATACTCGACTTGTGGGTATTGGGCCAGGGCCTATTTTTCTTGAAATTTGCACTTCAAACCCAAGCGCGCCACTCGGATGACAGGCAGCAACCCCGGCCCTTCAGGTATAACTATTCCCGGCATCAGCAGCACTTTCCAGGAGTTTCATCATGGCCATTGACCACGCCGCATCAGGGCAAGTGATTGACGTTTTTCCGCTTACCGACAGACTTACTGAATCACGGACCGTCGCCCTGTTCAAAACCAGCGAGATTGAAGTCATGCGACTGATCGTGGCGGCCGGAAAAACGGTGCCCTCGCACGAGGTCAAGGGTGAAATCACGGTGCAGTGCCTGGAAGGCGAGGTGGAATTCACCGCGGCCGGGCACACCCAGCGCATGACGGCGGGCCAGCTGCTCTGGCTGGAAGGCGGTGTGGCGCATGGCTTGACGGCCGTTCGGGACGCATCGCTGCTGGTGACGATTGTTTTGCGGAAATAATGACGAAATAGCACGCCAACCCAATAAATACGCGCCTTAGCAGCTATTAAAACAATAGCAACCGGGGGCCCTCCAATCTAGGCCCCTCCAATTCAGTCAGGCCTGCTCCACTGTCGGCCCGCGCCCCATCAGGGCGGCCACCGCTTCTGCAGGTTTTAACTGGCCATCGAGCAGCGCCACCACGCTCTGCGCAATCGGCATCTCCACCCCCAGGCCCGCGGCACGCTGCACCACGGTGCGGGCGCAGTAAACGCCTTCGGCCACATGCCCGAGCGACTCGACCGCCTCGGGCAGGCTTTTGCCCTGGGCCAGCAGCAGGCCGACCTGGCGGTTGCGGCTGAGGTCGCCGGTGGCGGTCAGCACCAGATCGCCCAGGCCCGACAGTCCGGTGAAGGTTTCGGCGCGCGCCCCCAGGGCCACGCCGAGCCGGGTCATTTCGGCCAGGCCGCGGGTGATCAGCGCCGCCCGGGCGTTCAGCCCCAGCTGCAGGCCGTCACACAAACCAGTGGCAATCGCCAGCACGTTTTTGACGGCGCCGCCGACCTCGACGCCGACAATGTCGTCGCTGGCGTAAACGCGCAGGGTGCTGCTGTGAAACGCCTCCACCAGCGCGCCGCGCACCTCGGCGTGCTCGCTGGCGGCCACCAGCGCGGTCGGCTGGCCGCGCGCCACTTCCAGCGCAAAGCTCGGTCCGCTGAGCACACCCGCTCTTAAATTGATAGCAACCTGCGCGCGTATTTCATGGACCAGCAGGCCAAATGATGCCAAAGACGGGGCGCTGGCGGGCAGCGCGGCCTCAAACCCCTTGCTCAGCCAGGCGACCGGTACGCGGGCCTGCCGCAGGCGCAGCAGCAGGCCGCGCGCCGCCGCCACCGGCGTAGCCATGATGATCAGGTCCTGGCCCTGAACCGCTTCGGCCAGCGAGGCTTCGCCGCCCCCTTTGAGCTGCAGGCTGGCTGGCAGGGCAATGCCCGGCAGGTAGCGGGTGTTGGCGCGCTCGCCTTGCAGGGCGTTGAGCCGCGCCGCATCACGCGCCCACAGGGTGACGCGGTGCAGGGCATCACGCGCGGCACAGACGGCCAGCGCCGTGCCCCAGGCGCCGGCACCAATCACCACGATATTCATGGCCTCACCCCGTCAGCGCAAGCGCCGCGATGCCGGCGGCGCTCAGACAATGATCTGGGGTGCCGCGGCCGAGGCGGCTTCGGCCTGCTGCTGTTCATACATGGCCTGGAAGTTGATTTCGGCCAGATGCACCGGCGGGAAACCGCCGCGCTGAACCACGTCGGCCACATTGCCGCGCAGGTAGGGGTAGACGATTTGCGGGCAGGCGATGCCCAGCAGCGGGCCCATTTGCTCGGGCGAGATATTGCGGATCTCAAAAATGCCGGCCTGCTTGGCTTCGACCAGAAACACGGTCTTGTCGGCAATCCTGGTGTGCACGGTGGCGGTCACCGTCACCTCGAACATGCCGTCGGCCACGGGCTTGGCATCGACACCGAGCTGGATGTCCACGCCGGGCTGCTCCTGATTCAGCAAAATCTCGGGCGAATTGGGCTGCTCCAGCGACACGTCCTTGAGGTAAACGCGCTGAATTTGAAACACAGGGTCAAGATTGGCTTCAGCCATGGTGAGCTTTCGATTGAATGAAAAAAAGGGGAAACGGTTGGGAGCGGCCTGCTGCCAGCGCGCAGGCGTGGCGGCATTATCTCAGCCGATACTGAGCAGCGGCAGCAAGCCGCCCCGGCCGTCGAGCGCGACCAGGTCGTCACAGCCGCCGACATGGGTGTCGCCAATGAAGATCTGCGGCACGGTGCGCCGGCCGGTGACGTCCATCATTTTCTGGCGCTCGCCGGCCACCATGTCAACCCGGATTTCATCGAGTTCGGTCACGCCGCGCTGCTTGAGCAGCTGTTTGGCGTGGATGCAGTAGGGACAGGTGCCGGTGGTGTAGATTTTGACGGTTTGCATGGGATTCAGAAATTTCTCAAGCCAGTTCAGGGCGGTTCAGAGCAGTTCAGGACTTCTCGACCGGAAGATTAGCTTCTTTCCAGGCCTTGAGCCCGCCGCCCAGCGATTGGGCCTGCTCGTAGCCGAGCTTCTTGGCGACCGCCACCGCCCGGCCCGCGCGCGCGCCGGTGGTGCACACCAGAATCAGCGGCACGGTCTTGTTTTTCACCACGCCCGGCAGCCTGGCTTCGAGTTCGCTGAAGGGCACGTTTCTGGCGCCGCCCACATGGCCGGCCGCAAACTCATCGGCCTCGCTGACGTCCACCACCACCGCTTTTTCACGGTTGATCAGTTGCACTGCCCCGCTGGCGGTCAGCGCGCCGGCATTCAGGCTGCTGGCAATCAGCGGCCAGACCAGCATGCCGCCAGAGGCGAGCGCTACCGAAATCAGCATCCAGTTATCGATCAGAAATTTCACGTTGTACCTTTTGTGTATTTTTCAGCAAGCCCTTGATTTTAGAATGCTGGGGTGATCCGGCCCGCAAGGCCTGTCTTTTACCCTCACCAAACTCCTTGAATCGGCATTCCCATGGACCAACCCGCGCACCAACTCGTACTGATCCGCCACGGCGAATCGACCTGGAATCTTGAAAACCGTTTCACCGGCTGGACCGACGTGGACCTGACCGAAACCGGCATCGCGCAGGCCAAGAATGCCGGCCAGCTGCTCAAAAGCGAAGGCTATGAGTTCGATGTGGCCTACACCAGCGTGCTCAAGCGCGCCACCCGCACGCTCTGGCACACGCTGGACGAGATGGACCGCACCTGGCTGCCGGTGGTGCACAGCTGGCGCCTGAACGAGCGGCATTACGGCGGCCTGCAGGGGCTGAACAAGGCCGAAACCGCCAAAAAATATGGCGATGCGCAGGTCCTGATATGGCGCCGCAGCTACGACACCCCACCGCCGCCGCTGGAGGCCGGCGACCCGCGCAGCGAGCGCGGCGACCCGCGTTACGCCAGGCTGCAACCGGGCCAGGTGCCGCTGACCGAATGCCTGAAAGACACCGTGACGCGCGTGCTGCCGTTCTGGAACGAATCGATGGCGCCCGCCATCAGGGCCGGCAAACGCATCGTGGTGGCGGCCCACGGCAACTCCATACGCGCGCTGGTGAAGTACCTGGACCACATCTCGGACGAGGACATCGTCGGCCTGAACATTCCCAACGGCATTCCGCTGGTCTATGAACTGGACGCCGAACTCAGGCCGCTGCGCCACTTCTACCTCGGTGACAGCGAAGCGGCCGCCAAGGCTGCGGCGGCGGTGGGCGCCCAGGGCAAGGCCTGACGCCAGGCCGGACGGGCCGAGGCGGCCCGGGGGTTATGTAAAAGTCGTGTAAAAGTCGTCGATTCCCGCCACGGCTGCGCGCGGGCGGCGGAACTGTTCCCTAGGGGCTTTCTCCAAGGTGTATATTGCTCCTGATACACAGGAGCACGGGTTCCTACAGGCTTTTTAAGGTAGTTTTTATGGGTCAAAAGCTCAAGATAGCAGGCTGGATTTCAATTGGCGCGGTGGCAGGCGCCCTCACCACCGTGCAACTGCAGGCGGTGGCACGCGGTGGCATTTCCCCCTTGCCGCTGGAAGAGCTGCAGCAGCTGGCGGCGGTGTTTGGCATGGTCAAAACCGATTATGTCGAGCCGGTGGACGAGAAAAAGCTGATCACCGATGCCATCTCGGGCATGGTGGCCAGCCTGGACCCGCATTCGGTCTACTTCGACAAAAAGTCCTACAAGGAATTTCGCGAAGGCACCAGCGGCCGCTTTGTCGGCGTCGGCATCGAGATCACCCAGGAGGACGGGCTGGTCAAGGTGGTGTCGCCCATCGAGGGCTCGCCCGCCGACCGCGCTGGCCTCAAACCCAACGACCTGATCACCCGCATCGACGACACCGCCGTCAAGGGCCTGAGCCTGAACGAGGCGGTCAAGAAAATGCGCGGCGAGCCCAAATCGAACGTGCTGCTGACGATTTTCCGCAAGGACGAGAGCCGAACCTTTCCGGTCACCATCACGCGCGAGGAAATCCGTACCCAGTCGGTTCGCAGCAAGGTGGTCGAACCCGGTTACGCCTGGATCCGGCTGAGCCAGTTCCAGGAGCGCACGGTTGACGATTTTGTGACCAAGCTGGAGCAAATTTACAAGCAGGACCCCAACCTCAAGGGCCTGGTGCTGGACCTGCGCAATGACCCCGGTGGCCTGCTCGATGCGGCGGTGGCCATCTCGGCCGCGTTTTTGCCTGAAAACGTGACGGTGGTGTCCACCAACGGCCAGCTCGACGAAAGCAAATTCACCTACAAGGCGGCGCCGGAGTTTTACCAGCGCCGCAGTGGCAACGACCCGCTCAAACGCCTGCCAGCCGCCCTCAAGCGCGTGCCGCTGGTGGTGCTGGTCAACGAGGGCTCGGCATCGGCCAGCGAGATCGTGGCCGGCGCGCTGCAGGACCACAAGCGCGCCATCATCATGGGCACCCAGACCTTCGGCAAGGGCTCGGTGCAGACCGTGCGGCCGCTCGGCCCGGACACCGGCATCAAGCTCACCACCGCGCGCTACTACACGCCCAGCGGCAAGTCGATTCAGGCGCGCGGCATCGTGCCCGACGTGATGGTGGACGACACCGCCGAAGGCAGCCCGTTTGCCGCCCTGCGGACCCGCGAAGCCGATCTGGAAAAGCACCTCAACAGCGGCCAGGGCGCCGAAGTCAAGGACGCCAACCGCGAAAAAGCCCGCGAGGAAGCCATGAAGCGGCTGGAAGAAGAAGCCAAGAAAACCCCCGAGCAGCGCCGCCCGCCCGAGCTCGGCAGCGACAAGGACTTCCAGCTGGCGCAGGCCATCAACAAGCTCAAGGGTCGCCCGGTGCTGGTCAGCAAGACCGCCGTGGTCGAGCCCAAAAACGAGAAAAAAGACAACTGAGCGCAGCGCTGGCTGCCAGTCAACCCGGTCGCGGCGCGGCCAGGGTTGACCCACTCGCAGCCCGCCCGCGCCCCTGAGCCTGACCTGAGCGGTTTTCATCCATGAACGACGAGCAGCTGCTGCGCTATTCCCGCCACATCCTGCTCGACGAGATCGGCATCGAAGGCCAGGAAAAACTGCTGGCGGCGCACGTCCTCATCATCGGCGCTGGCGGGCTGGGCTCACCGGTCGCGCTGTACCTGGGCAGCGCCGGCGTGGGCCGCATCACCATCGTCGATCATGACCGGGTCGATGCCACCAATCTGCAACGGCAAATCGCCCACAACCTGGCGCGCGTTGGCACGCTCAAGGCCGAGTCGGTGCTGCAGGCGGTCGCCGCCATCAACCCCGATGTGAAGGTCGTTCCGGTCACACAGCGCGCCGATGATGCCTTGCTGGACCAGCTGGTGCAGCAGGCCGACTTGGTGCTGGACTGCACCGACAACTTTGCCACCCGCCACGCCATCAACCGCGCCTGCGTGCGGTACCAGCGGCCGCTGGTGTCGGGCGCGGCGATCCGGCTGGACGGCCAGATTGCGGTCTATGACTCGCGCAACGCAAGATCACCGTGCTACGCCTGCGTTTTCCCGGAATCCGCCCTGCCGGAAGAAGCCCGCTGCGCCACCATGGGCGTGTTTGCGCCGCTGGTGGGCATTGTGGGCACGGTGCAGGCGGCGGAAGCCCTGAAGCTGTTGTGCGGCGTGGGCGAGCCCCTGACCGGGCGCTTGCTGATGCTGGACGGCCGCAGCATGGCGTGGAATGAAATGAAACTGGTGCGCAACCCCTTGTGCGGCGTCTGCGGCACGCATTGACCTTGGCGTTGGCGTTGGCGTTAACGGGCAGCAGCAGGCAGCGGGTTTGCCTTTGAACTCACGGCGGGCTTGGCCGCCCGGGTCAAGATGGCGCTGCAATCGGCATCCTCACCGGGCCCGGTCTCCACTGTCGCCGCCAGCGCCAGCAAGGGATTGATCAGCCCCAGCGCCAGCGCAATGCCGGCCCGCCCCACCAGCGCGGTTTTGTCCGGCCCGGCGCTGGGCGCAGCAAAGCTGCCGCCAATCTTCAGCGGTGAGCGCAGGCTCAGAATGCTCTGGTCCTTGGGGGCCGGATTGAGCACGAGGTCCAGCGTCTCGCTGGCCAGGTTGACCTGGCCCCGGCCGGTGATCACGGTGTCGCTGGTGTCCAGCACGATGGCGCGACTGGTCATCAGGCCGTTTTTGACGTCAAAGGCCGCCGCGGCGCAGCGCAGCTCCACATTGCGGTCGCCCCGCACCAGAAACTTGATAATCTCGCCGCCATCCAGCCCCAGGTACTCCAGCAAGATGTTGCTGATCTGCCCTTTTCCCATCAGCACGGCCACATCACCCGAGGCCGACCCGAGCATCTGCGCGGCGGAGTTGCCGCGCCCTTTCAGGTCAAACTGGCCGCTGATTTTTCCGAAACTGCTCCTGGTGGTTTCCACCGACGGAAACAGCTGGTTCAACTGCACGGCGCGCACGTCAAGCCTGGTCGCGAAGGCCGCGGGCACCACATTGGAATCGATGCGGATGCTGCCGGCCATGGTGCCCCCCGCCACGCCCAGTGAAACAGGCTCCAGCTGCAAGACACCGCCAGTCAGCTTGACGTGAACGCTGCCCTTGTCCAGCGGCAGCGCCCGCACATGCCGGATATCGGCGGCGGTGTAGGTCACGTCGGCGTTCATGGCTTGCAGACGCGGTACGTCCAGCGGTGTCGTCGGCAACACCTTGCGCGATGCGGACGCTCCCCTGAGCGGCTGAGCCGCGGGCGCCGAAGCGGGCACAGCGGCGGTTCGGCTTGCCGCAGCGGTCTTGGCCGACGCTGGCGCAAGCCCGATTACCGGCCCGAGATCCGCAAAATCGAGTTGCCGGGACTGCACCTTGCCCGTCAGCAGCGGCACTGAACCGGACTGGTCAAAACTGAGCGCACCACTGAGGTCGGAGCTGCCCAGCACACCCTGTATCTGGCTGGCCGCCCAGACCTTGCCGTGCCGGCTCAGCTTGCCGCGCAGCTTGTAGGGCGGCGTGGATGGCAGCACCACGCCCAGCAGTTTGTACAACTCTTCGAGGTTTCTGCCCTGCAGATCGAAGGTTGCATCCAGCCCGGCAAATTCCGCCAGGTTGTCGATGCTGCCCCTGGCCTTGAGGCTGGTTCTGCCGGCCGTCGCATTGACTTCCAGCGGAAACGTCTCCTTGGTGTCTTTGCTCAGTTGCAGCACGCCGCCGCTTCGCCCGCTGGCGCTGAAGGCTTCGTTCTTCCATTTGCCGGTGGCCTTGTAGCTCAGGGGAAGCGGCTCGGTGGACTCCTGGGCCAATGAAAATTGCGCGACGATGTTGGCGCCCTGCGCCGCCGCCAGGTATTTCACCGTGCCCCGGTCCACCAGCAAGGCGCCGATGTCAGGCACCGCGCCCGCATCGGAGGTGTCGCGCGACAGCGCCCAGGTGCGGCGGCCATCCGGCTCCATCTGCAGTCCGATCTCCGGTTCGGTCAGTGCGACGCGGGGCAACTCGACCTTGCCAGCCAGCAGGGGCAGCAGCCTGATATCAAATTCGGCCGCCTTCGCCTTGACCAGGTAAGGGTCGCGGGCCCACTCCGGGTTGGCAAACTCCACGCCATCGGCCTTGACGGTAATGGTTCGCCCCAGGACGACATCCAGATGCCGCGTGATCTCAAACCGGCGCCCCAGTTGAGCAGAGACATGGCGGTTGATTGGACCGCGCAACTGGTCCCATGGGAAAAACAGCACCCCCAGCGTCAGCACCAGCAGCAAGGCGGCAAGACCGGCCAGCACCCGACGAAACACGGTGGATTGAAACAGCGGAGGGTTCATTCGTTTGGAGTCACTTCCGTCCGGCTCTGAGAACCTGGTTTGCCCTGCAATGGCCGGTGGCGGAGGCAATGGCCTGCAGTTCAATAACTATCCAATGAACCACGGGTCTGCGCAGTCGGCTGGAGCGATGAAAGACTGTGGGCAAGTGCCTACAGTTTCGGGTGTAGGAGACCTCCTACGTGGACTACCCTTTGTCGCTGGCAGAATGCACACCAGGCCAGAGATACATTAGGAAACATGGCGGACCGTTTCGACTTGCGCTTATTCGCGCTTCACTTTTCGGGCTTTCGTCATCTTCCGCAAGCCATGCCGCCTCCACTTGGACCTGTTCCGTGAGACTGAAAACCTATATCGTCGAAGACAACCCCACCATTCGGGAAAATCTGATTGGCACGCTGGAAGAACTGGCTTCGATCAAGGCCGTCGGCACCGCAGAAACCGAAAACGATGGCAAGGCGTGGCTGACGGATGGCGTCAACGAATGGGACCTGGCGATTGTCGATCTGTTTTTGAAGCAGGGCAGCGGGCTGGGCGTGCTGGCCGCCTGCCGCAACCGCGCGTCGCGGCAAAAAGTGGTGGTGCTGAGCAACTATGCCACCGCCGACATTCGCCAGCGCTGTGCCCAGCTGGGTGTCGACGCGGTGTTCGACAAATCCAATGAGATTGACGCCCTGGTGGAGTATTGCATCCAGCAAAGCGGCGCTACAGCTTGAGCTCAGTCGATCAGCTTGTTTTTCAGCGCGTAGTACGAGAGGTCTCTGTTGGAGGCAAGGCTCATCTTCTCCATCACGCGGGTGCGGTAGGTGCTGACGGTTTTCACGCTCAGCGAAAGCGCCTTGGCAATGTCACCCGCCGTTTCCCCCTTGGCCAGCTTCAGGAAAACCTGAAACTCCCGCTCCGACAACTGCTCGTGCGAGGCCACGTCGTTGGGCCGGTTCAGTTGCTGCGCCAGCAGTTCGGCCACGGCGGGCGTGATGTAGCGCTTGCCCAGGGAAATCACGCGAATCGCGTCCACAATTTCCGATGGCTCGCACTCCTTGTTGAGGTAGCCGCTGGCGCCCTGGCGAATCAGGTTGACCGCATAGTGCTCTTCCGGATAACCGCTCAGGATGAGAATGCCCACGTCGGGCGCCTTGGCGCGAATCATGGCCAGCGCGTCGATGCCACTCTGGCCCGGCATGGACAGGTCCATCACCAGAACGTCCAGCTCGACGTTGCGCACCAGGTCAATCGCCTCGCGGCCATTGCCGGCCTCGCCGACGACGCGCAAATCGACCTGGTCGGAGAAAAACTGTTTCAGTCCCGAACGCACAATGGCATGGTCGTCCACAATTCCAATTTTTATCATGTCGCTGTCCTTTACTAAGGCCTGCTTGAGCAGGCAACGCAATGAAAAAAAGATGGCCACCCTGGACATCTGCATTGATATTCAATGCCCATTATTGACGAATAACTCAACGAAGTACTGAACGGAGACCGTCGTGAAAAAATTTACGATCCCGAAAATGGCGATCAGCCTGCCGCTGGCGGTGCTGGCCGCCGCCCTCCTGATTTTCATCAATGAGGTCAGTTTTTACCAGTCCAACGCCGCCACGGCAAACATCGAGGAGGCGCAGAAGACGCGCTCGGCGCTCAACAAGTTGCTGCAGCAGGTGCTCGATGCCGAAACCGGGCAGCGGGGGTTTTTGCTGACCGGCGACGCGCGCTACCTGGAACCCTATGACGCTGCCACCAATGATATCAATCAGACCCTGGACACGCTGCGGGTGCTGTTTACCCCCTACAACGACCAGCTGACCGAATTCGGCGTGCTGTCGCGCCATGTCGCGCGCAAACTGTCCGAGATGGATTTGAGCGTGCGCATGCGCAAGGAAGGCAAGGAGGAAGCCTGGAAATTTGTCCTGACGACCGACGTGGGCAAGGAGCAGATGGATGCGATTCGCACGCAATCGGCCAGGCTGATATCGAGCAGCACCAGCAAAATGGAACAGGGCCGGATGCAGATCGTCAAGAGCCTGCAGCTGTCGCGGATTGGCGTGGCCATCATGGCGCTGGCCGGCCTGCTGGCTTTTTACATGTACCTGTTGCAAACCAAACAGTTGCTGGCGTCGGGCGAGCGCGAACAAGGGTTGCTGCAGCGCGAGCGCGACCAGCTGGGCCAACTGGTGCGTGAGCGCACGGCCAACCTGGCCGAGCTGGCGACCCACCTGCAGAACGTGCGGGAGGACGAGCGTGGCCACCTGGCGCGTGAGCTGCACGATGAGCTGGGCGCGCTGCTGACCGCCGCCAAGCTCGATGTGGCCAGGCTCAAATCGCGCCTGGCCGGTCATTTGCCTGAAGCCGCCGAGCGCCTGGAGCACCTGACCAGCACCCTGAACAGCGGCATTGCCCTGAAGCGGCGGATCGTGGAAGACTTGCGCCCGTCCTCGCTGTCCCACCTGGGCCTGGTGGCCTCGCTGGAAATTCTGACGCGTGAATTCGAGGAACGCTCCGGGCTGGCCATCACCACCGACCTGGAGACGGTCGAACTTGGCGGCTCGGCGCAGCTGACGGTTTACCGGCTGGTGCAGGAATCGCTGACCAACCTGGCCAAGTACGCCCAGGCCACCGAAGTCGTGGTCAGCCTGCACAACTTTGACCGCTACGTCGCCGTGGAAGTGAAAGACAACGGCAAGGGCTTCAACATGGCCAGCGTGGGGCCGGGCAGCCACGGACTGGCCGGCATGCGCCACCGGGTGGAAGCGGCGGGCGGGCGCCTGACCGTTGCCAGCAGCACCGAAGCCGGTGCCAGCGGCACGCAGATTTCCGCCGTGCTGCCCAAAACCCTGTGACGCGAACCCGGCGACGGCTTCGCCGGCGCCAGGGCAAACAATGACCATAACCAGGGGTCAGCCCTCTCCTACAGCTTCACCACGCCGGCACTGACAGAGCCACACGCTCACTGCCGATGAGTAAAAACCGGCTGCCCCATTAACCTTGCTGCAGGCCTTGAAAACGAGGCGTCACCCACTCAAGCAAGGAGCTTTAGATGCTGCACTATTCAGTCGTTTTTCTGGTGATCGCGCTGATCGCCGCCGTTTTTGGCTTTGGCGGTATCGCGGCGGGCGCCGTGGAAATCGCCAAGATCCTGTTCTTCATTTTCGCCATCATGGCTATCGTGAGCTTTGTCGTCAGCCTGATCAGAAAAAACTGACCCTGGCTGGCGGCCCTCAGCGAAGACTCTTCATGGCGCTCAGCGACCCATTTCGATTTCCACCCCCACTCACCAAGGACCTGACATGAACACCAACACTACCCCTGCTTCCCGCGATGCCATGACCGGCGTGCGCCAAACCTCCGACGAATTGCTTCAATCGGCCGGCCAGGCGGTCGATTCCAGCCGCAGCTATGCCAACGCGGCGCTGGATCTGGCCGAAAACAAGGTGCGTGCCTTGCGCGGCAATGTCGACCCGGTGGTTGACATGCTGGCCTCCAGGGCCCAGAAGCTGGCCCGCCAAAGCCTGGACATGGCCTCCGAAGCGAAAGACCGCGCCCAGCAATCCCTGAGCCGCGCCGCGGGCGCCACCACCCGCTATGTGGCCGAGCAGCCGCTGCGCTCGGTGCTGATTGCGGCGGCCGTGGGCGCCGCCGTGGCGGTGCTGATTTCCGCGTCGCGCAATCACCATCGCGATCAAAACCGTTATTGAACCCGTTCTTAGCAAACCAAGTCCCACCCCGGTAGCCATGCTGCATCCTCTTTTTTCAACGCTGATCCAGCGGCCCGACCTGGTGGCGGATCATGTCTCGGCCTATGCCGCGCTGTTTCACGAGGAAGCCTCGCGTGCCGGTGCCGAACTGGTGGCACGCACGGTGGCCTGGGCGCTGGCGGTCCTGGCGTTGGTGGTTTTTCTGGGCCTGACGGGCGTGGCCCTGATGCTGGGCCTGATGCAAAACCATTTTCACTGGGTGCTGGTGGCGGTGCCGGGCTTTGCACTGGTGCTGGTCGTGCTTGCCGTCGTCAGGGCCAAAAAACCTTTGACGAGCGAACGCTTTCCGGAACTGAAGGCGCAGATCGACAGCGATGCCCGCGCCCTGCGCATGGCCGTCTGAAAGGTGATGGCATGACAGCCCCCCCCGCCATGGACAGCCTGACGCCGCAGGAACGCCTCGCCATCAGCCGCAAGGCCATTGTCAGGCACATGGGTCGGCACGACCAGGACGACAGGGACGAACGCGCCGAACGCGTGGTCGATCACCGCTACGGCGATTTCGACGCTGCTGAACGGTCGCGCCAGGACCCGAACGGAAGCTGGGGAATGGTCAGGCACGCCACGCAGGCCTGGTGGCGACACCATCCGGCGGGCGTGGCTTTCGATCTGGCCAAGCCCGTTCTGGGCAGATATGCCAGGGAACAACCCTTCAAATTGCTGGGCATGGCCGCCGGTATCGGCGCCGCGGCCGTGGTGCTGCGGCCCTGGCGACTGATTTCGCTGGGGGGGCTGCTGCTGGCGACGCTGAAGTCCTCGCAGCTTTCGAGCCTGGTGCTGTCGATGTTGTCGGCACCCAGGGGTGATGGCGCAGGCCAGCGCAAAGGCCCATGACCGGCGCGCTGGCCAGGTTTTTCATTTCTGATTTCCGCAGGTCGACTGGCGTGGTGCCGCTGCTCGACAGGCTTTTAAAACTTTGCACCGTACCAACTAAACCGACTCAAGAGGAACCCTTATGAAATACGCTCGCGCAATTGCATTCGCCGCCCTGGCAGGCATCACCATCATCGGCAGCGGCTGCGCCGTTGGGCGTGGCCAGGAGACCGCTGGCTCCTATGTGGACGACGCGGCCATCACCACGGCCGTCAAGGCCAGGTTTGTGGAAGACAAGACGGTTTCAGCCATGTCCATCAGCGTGGAAACGCTCAATGGCACGGTTCAGCTGTCAGGCTTTGCCAAATCCAATGCCGAAAAAATGCAGGCTGAAAATATCGCCCGCAGTGCCAGGAACGTCAAGGCTGTGCGCAACGACATCGTTGTCCGTCCCTGACCGCTTCTTGCGGGTTAATGCCGGTTAATGCCGCCACAAGGTGGCCATAACCCGGCAACCAGAAAGAGGGCCATGGATTTCATGGCCCTCTTTTTTTGCGGCTGCCAGCGGCAAAGGCGGGGTTAACCGTGGCTTAACCGGTTTTCAAAACCAGCTTGTTGTCCACCGAACTGACGCCCTTGACGCCCTTGGCGATCGTACTGGCCTTTTCGCGCGCGGCCTCGGTGGGCGCCGAACCATTGAGGGTGACGGCCCCGTTGCTGGTGTTGACATTGATGCTGAAGGCACTCAGATCGGGGTCTTTGGCCAGCCCGGCCGAGACTGCGGCCGTGATGCCCATGTCGTCGAGTTTTTCCTCGACCTTGGTGACCACATTTTTTCCGGCCGTTTCGGCGCTCTGGGTGGCGTCTTTCATCGCGGTGCCGACATTGGCCATGGAGCTCTCGGTTTTGGCCTTGGCCTCTGCCGCCGCCTGCTCGGTTTTGGTGATGGCGGTGTCAAGCTGCTGGCCCGCGGTTTTGCCACTGTCCTGCGGCTTGCAGGCCGGCAAGGCCAGCAGCAGCGCCAGCGAACTGACAGCCGCCAAGGTCGCGCCAGAAGGCCGGCGCAGCGGGGAACGGTTTGAAAACAAAGCGGTCATGATTCCTCCTGATCTGGAAAAAGGGCAGTAACCCCTGCCGCTGCGTTCAGGGTGGCATCAGGTGCGGCGCTCATGCCAGCGTCCAGGGGCGTACAGGGAAAAGCTGCGATGCAGCGGCGATGGCAAAGATCACCCTGGTTGAATTTACCCAGCCGCTTTTCAGCCTCAGGTCAGAATTGGCCGACTTTGGCGTAGGACAAGGCGCCACGCTGCGGCAAAAAAACAACCTTCACCAGGCATTGCGCAAGGTTCAGGAGCGCCCAGGCGCATAACGACAGGAGCCATGCTGTTTGCGAAACACGCGCGGGTCCATAGGCGCAGTCGGCTGGCCGCGCACAAACACGCCGCGCCCGGCGGCCTCGGCCAGCTGTTGCTGCGCCGCGTAGGGGCCGGGGTGCCAGCCGCTGCGGTAGGACCAGGCCTGCCCCTGCGTGACCATCCAGCCTCCCAGGTCTTCGCCATTGAGCACCAGACGGGCCACCGTGCGGCCGTAGTCGTCATGGGCCCGGCTCTGCACCTCCACCGTCTGGCCCAGCGCCCGACGCTTGAGCGCATCGCGGGAAGCCGCGCCGCCGGGCTGGCAGATCTCCGGCGCGTCAATGCCTTCGACCCGAACACTGACCGGCTTGCCGCCGTCTGGTGGCCGCACCCGCACGGTGTCGCCATCGACCACGTAGCTGACCACCCCTCGCCAGACGGCGCCGGCGGGCGGCCGGGCTGCGGCCGCGCCCGCCGCGCCCACGGCCAGCAGCGTCAGCAGCGTCAGCGGTGTGAGGCGCAGCAGCCAGTTGTCCGGTTTTTGTTTGCTATTTAATTGATAGCAACTCATGCGCGATTTATAAGGGCTAGCGGCATAAATCATGCTATTTTCCCATTGTGAGGCGGTTCACGGCCGCGTCAGGCCGTGACCACCCAGCCTTCCAGCCGGTCCATGGCAACGGGCAGACCATAGCGCGGCGCGCCCTGGGCGGCGGCCCAGGCGGCCTGCAGCAGGCACAGCACGGCGTCCAGGGTGTCGCCGCTGGCATCGTCGATCAGGGCGTCGCGCTGGGCGTGACTGAGCTTGAGGCGCTGGCCCAGCCGGCTCCGGCCCAGCTCCAGCCCGGTGATCAGGTCCTTGCGCGCAATCAGGCGCTCGGGGGTCTGTTTGGCTTTGTCATCGCTCTTGTACGGGCGCTGGCCCAGCAACTCGCGCGCCAGCAAACCCGGATAGCCTTCCAGCGCCACGCGCCGGGCATCGCCCTGGTGCAGCCCCGGCAGATGCACGCCAGCGGCCAGCAGGCGCGGCACACCGGCGTGCAGCATGTAGGCCACCGGCGGGTTGACCCACTTCATCGACGGGCTGGAACCGGCCGGCTTGTCGGTGGCGCGGTGGACAAACTTCTGCCCCACCGGCCGGGCAGCGCAAAAGGCGGCGAAGGTGCGGCGAATCTCGGGCCGGCTCAGGGCGGCGTAGTGGCGAATCAGCTCGGCCCACTGATCGGGCCAGCCCAGCTGCGCCACCAGCTCGCGCGGCAGGCCAAACGGAAAGTCAAACGCCCCGAGCCAGGCGCGCTCCTGATGCAGCCAGTGCTCAAAACCGTCGAGTGACTCGATGCGCTCCAGCCCGGCCAGCAGCACCCGCCCCTGGGCGACGCAACCGGTCGCGATCACAATCGGCTTGCGCCGGCTCGGGCTGCTGGAAAAATCGCAGCCGATCAAGGTCTGGGTCGGCTGCATGCCTAGTAGCCCAGCGCCAGCGCCATGACGCCGGCCGCAATAAAGCCGGCGCCCAGCAGCCGCAGGGTGCGGTCGCCCTCGCCCAGCAGGTGCCCGCCCAGCAGCGCGGCAAACAGCATGGACACCTCGCGCGCGGGCGCCACATGAGACAGTGGCGCGGTCTGCATCGCATACAGCACCAGCACATAAGACACCGGGCTGATGATGCCCACCAGCACGGCGTATTTCCACTGGCGCTGCCACAGCACGGCGGCGGCGGGCCGGTTGCGCAGGATGGTGGGCACCAGAAACACCATGCGCACGAAATTGCCGATGTAGTCGACCAGAATCGGCGACATCAGCAAGAACTTGACGGCGTAGCCATCGACCAGGGTGTAGCCGGCGATGAAAACACCGGTCAGCACGCCGTAGCCCATGCCCTTGCGCACGCGCTGGCGCTGCAGCGGGTCAGCGCCCGCACGCCACAGGCCCGGCCCGCCGGCCACCAGAAACACGCCGCCCACCACGCCGGCAATGCCCAGCGCCCCCAGCACCGAGAGACGCTCGCCCAGCAGCAGCACCGCCACCAGCGAGCTCAGCAGCGGCCCGGAGCCGCGCGCCAGCGGATAGACCACGGTCAGGTCGGCCTTGCGGTAGCCGCGCAGCAGGGTCACGAAGTAAACCGAGTGCAGCAACCCGCTGGCGCAGAGAAACAGCCATTCGGTGCGGCCCCAGCGCGGCAACTCGTCAATGCCCAGCCAGATGCCCACCGGCGCCCAGAACACCATCATCACCAGCCCGGTAAAGGTGGCAAAGCGGGCATCGCCGTCGGCCTTTTTGGCGGCGATATTCCAGCAGGCATGGATCAGCCCCGCCAGCAGGACGAGGGCAAGGGCACCGGGAGACACGCGTCAGTTCAGGCGGGCAGCGGCTTCAGGCCTTGCCGCAGATCGCGGCGGTGGCCATCAGGTCTTCCAGCAGCGCGAACGACACCCTGCCGGAAACCGAGTAAGGATCGAGTTCGGCCCGCTCGGAGTATTTCAGCAGGATGGAGTGGTTGAGCTTGGACAGGTTGACCTGGCCCATGGTCCAGCCGCCAAAACGGCGTTCCGAGATTTCCTCGTAGTCCAGCAGCACCACGTCTTTATGGCGCGCGTCACGCTGGATGTGGCCATACAGCTCGCTGACCGCCATGCGGCCGCCTTCGATGGCCTGCAGGAAGATGCCGCCGCCATAACAAAGAATGCCGGTGATGCCGGTCGCCGGGTTGTGCTGGCGTGACTGCGACAGGATGGCTTCTATGGCTTCGGCGCTGGTGTCGACGGAGCGGCTGGCATAAAGCAAACGTACCAACATGGGATTAGCCTTTCTGCGGTATCAGCGCCAGAAACTCGCGGCGCAGGGTCGAGTCCTTCAGGAACACGCCACGCATCACCGAGTTGATCATCTTGCTGTCCATGTCCTTGACACCCCGCCAGGCCATGCAGTAGTGGCTGGCCTCCATCACGATGGCCAAGCCGTCGGGCTGGGTTTTTTCCATGATCAGGTCGGCCAGCTGCACCACGGCTTCTTCCTGAATCTGCGGCCGGCCCATGACCCATTCGGCCAGCCGGGCGTACTTGGACAGGCCGATCACATTGGTGTGCTCGTTGGGCATCACACCAATCCAGATCTTGCCGATGACCGGGCAAAAATGGTGCGAGCAGGCACTGCGCACCGTGATCGGCCCGACGATCATCAGCTCGTTCAGGTGTTCGGCATTGGGAAACTCGGTGATGGTGGGCGGCTGCACATAGCGGCCCTTGAACACCTCGTTCAGGTACATCTTGGCCACGCGGCGCGCGGTGTTGTTGGTGTTGTGGTCGCCCGCGGTGTCTATCACCAGGCTGTCGAGCACGCCCTGCATCTTGAGCTCGACCTCGTCGAGCAGCTTTTCCAGCTCGCCGGGTTCAATGAAGGCGGCAATGTTGTCATTGGCGTGGAAGCGCTTGCGCGAGCGGGCCAGACGCTCGCGGATTTTGACGGAAACAGGCGTTCCCTCGTCGGTGGAATCTTGGGGGGACGTGGTGGACTTCATAAGCATGACCGATATTACCAGCCCGACCAAAAACCAGGTTT
This sequence comes from Polaromonas sp., assembly GCF_031411155.1. Classification (GTDB taxonomy): domain Bacteria; phylum Pseudomonadota; class Gammaproteobacteria; order Burkholderiales; family Burkholderiaceae_C; genus Polaromonas. The sequence continues at coordinate 26,297 of NZ_JANOAL010000094.1, forward strand.
TTGCCGGTTTTACAGGTGTTTTAGGGCTCCAGCCCTTATTCTACGCGCGTAAGAAGCTACCAATTTAATAGCAATCCGGCAGCCCGCAAAAGCCGCTTCAATAACGCTGCCCGGTCACCAGCAGGGCCAGCCGCATCAGGGCATAGGCCAGCCAGCCCCGCAGGCGCTGACCCAGCGGCCTGAGGGCGTAGGCAGCGGCGTCGATGCGCCGCCCCTGGCTGACCACGGCCTCCTGCAGCTGCGCCCGCAGCGCCTCGGCAAACGCCCTGTCCTGCACCACCACGTTGGCTTCACGGGCCAGCAGCAGACTCAGCGGGTCGAGATTGGACGAACCGACGGTGGCCCACTGGCCGTCGACCACCGCCACCTTGGCATGCAGAAAACTGGCCTCGTACTCATAAATTTCAACGCCCGCCGCCAGCAGCGCGCCATAGACCGGGCGCGCCGCATGGTATTGCATGAAGTACTCATACCGGCCCTGCAACAGCAAGGTCACGCGCACGCCGCGCCTGGCGGCACGGATCAGGGCGCGGCGCAGTTTGCCGCCGGGCACGAAGTAAGCGTTGGCCACCATGATTTCCTGCCGCGCCCGGCCAATCGCCTTGCGGTAGGCGCGCTCTATGCTGCTGCGGTTGCGCAGGTTGTCGCGCAGCACCAGCGAGGCGCGCGAGCGAGAACTGCCGGAGGCGACCGCGGCACCCGAGCCGGCCGCCACCGGCGCCAGGACGGCGGGTGGCCCGGCATCGGTGCGGCCGCCATAACCGGCGGCCTTGAACTTCTCCCAGGCCGCGCTCAGGTGCCGCTGCCGCGCGCTGTAGCCGGCCTGAACCCGCCACCAGAGCAGCGCCATGGCATCAGCCGCATCGATGGCCAGCGGCCCGGTCGCGGCCACGGCAAAATCAAAGCGCGGGGCGTTCAGCTCGCCGTGGTTGGGGTCGTAGAAATCGTCCAGCACATTGATGCCGCCGCAAAAAACCGTGCGCTGATCGACCACGCACAGCTTGCGGTGCAGGCGGCGCCAGCGGTCCGGCATCAGCAGGCCGAGACCGCCCAGGCCCGCCGCCAGCGGCGAGTACACGCACCACTGCACGCCGGCGCCGCTGAACTTTTGTTGCCACTCCGCGGTCAGGGCTTCGGTGCCAATGCCGTCCACCAGCACCTGCACCGTGACGCCGCGCCGCGCCGCCCGCACCAGCGCCTCGGCCACGTCGGCCCCGGCGCCATGGAAGTCAAAAATATAGGTCTCGAGCTGCACCCAGCGGGCGGCCGCATCCAGGGCCTGGATCAGCGCCGGAAAAAACGCCCGCCCGCCCTGGAGCAGATGCAGTGTCTCGGACTTGTGGCGCTGGGGCATGGAGGGGCTGGTAACGCAGGGATAAAAGTCGAAGTTTGAAGGCTGAAGCGGTCGCGTGCCGCCAGCCCATTTAACCCACGAACCGCGGCAAGAGCAAGACCGCCTCGGCGTTGGATGGCGAAAAGCACAGGTCCGCCGCCGACAGCTGGGGCAACCAGCGCCAGGCGGTGTGCTCCCCGGGGCTCAGCGTCACGGCGCAGGGCTTGGGCAGGCACAGGCCAAACACATGCTCGGTGTTGTGGGTCACGCCCGGCGCGTAGCGATGGCGCCAGACCGGGTAAATTTCGTAAATATTGGCGAACGCCCAGTCGCGCAGCTGTGCCGGCGTGGCCTCGATGCCGGTTTCCTCCCGCACCTCGCGCAGCGCGGTCTGCCACAGCGGTTCGTCCGGCGCGTCCCTGGAGCCGGTGACGCTTTGCCAGAAACCGGGCTGGTCGGCACGCTCGATCAGCAGCACCTCGAGTTGCGGCGTGTGAATGACCACCAGCACCGACTCGGGGATTTTGAAGGCTTTCAAAACAGCCCCGTGTCGCGTGGTTCAGCGGAGTTTCAACGCCGCAGCATCACACGCCGGCGTTCAGGCCGGCTGGGGGTTGCGCAGCCGGATGTGCAGCTCGCGCAGCTGCTTTTCATCGACCGGGCTGGGCGCGTGGGTCAGCAGGCACTGGGCGCGCTGGGTTTTAGGGAAGGCGATCACGTCGCGGATCGACTCGGCGCCGGTCATCATGGTCACGATGCGGTCCAGGCCAAAGGCCAGGCCGCCGTGCGGTGGCGCGCCGTACTGCAGGGCGTCGAGCAGGAAGCCGAATTTCTGCTGCGCCTCTTCGGGCCCGATGTTGAGGGCGCTGAACACCTTGCTCTGCACGTCGGCACGGTGGATACGGACCGAGCCGCCGCCCAATTCCCAGCCGTTGAGCACCATGTCGTAGGCCTTGGAAATGCAGCGGCCGGGGTCGGTGTCCATCCAGTCCTCGTGCCCGTCCTTGGGCGCGGTGAACGGGTGGTGCACCGCGCTCCAGCGATGGCCTTCTTCGTCAAACTCGAACATCGGAAAGTCCACCACCCACAGCGGCTTCCAGCCTTTGGTGAACAGGCCGGTTTTTTTGCCAAATTCGCTGTGGCCGATTTTCAGGCGCAGCGCACCGATGCTGTCGTTGACGACCTTGGCCTTGTCGGCACCGAAAAAGATGATGTCGCCACTCTGCGCGCCGGTGCGCTTGAGGATTTCGGCAATCGCGGCGTCGTGAAGGTTCTTGACGATGGGGCTTTGCAGCCCTTCCCGGCCTTTGCCGGCATCGTTGACCTTGACCCAGGCCAGACCCCTGGCGCCGTAAATCTTGACGAACTCGGTGTAGCCGTCGATCTCGCCGCGGCTCATTTCGGCACCGCCGGGCACGCGCAGCGCCACGACACGGCCACCCTTGCTGGTGGCGGGCGCGCTGAACACCTTGAAGTCGACATCGGCCATCACGTCGGTCAGCTCGGTGAACGCCAGGTTGACGCGCAAGTCGGGCTTGTCGGAGCCGTAGCGGTGCATCGCGTCGGCATAGGCCATGACCGGGAACTCGCCCAGAGCGGTATTGAGCACGGTCTTGAAAATGTTGCTGATCATGCCCTGGAACAGGTCGCGGATGTCCTGCTCGCCCATGAAGGAGGTCTCGATATCGATCTGGGTGAATTCGGGCTGGCGGTCGGCGCGCAGGTCTTCGTCGCGAAAGCACTTGGTGATCTGGTAGTAGCGGTCAAAGCCGGCCACCATCAGCAGCTGCTTGAACAGCTGCGGGCTTTGCGGCAGCGCAAAAAACTGGCCTTCGTTGACGCGGCTGGGCACCAGGTAGTCGCGCGCACCTTCGGGCGTGCTCTTGGTCAGCATCGGGGTTTCGATGTCGATGAAACCATTGGCATCGAGAAACTTGCGGGTTTCCATGGCCACGCGGTAGCGCAGCATCAGGTTGTTCTGCATGTAGGGGCGGCGCAAGTCGAGCACCCGGTGCGTCAGTCGCGTGGTTTCCGACAGGTTGTCGTCGTCCAGCTGAAACGGTGGCGTGACGCTGGGGTTGAGCACGATCAGCTCATGGCACAGCACCTCGATCTTGCCGCTCTTGAGGTGGTCGTTGGTGGTGCCGTCGGGACGGGCGCGCACCACGCCCTTGACCTGCACGCAAAACTCGTTGCGCACGTCTTCGGCGGTCTTGAACATCTCGGCGCGGTCCGGGTCGCACACCACCTGCACAAACCCCTCGCGGTCACGCAGGTCGATGAAAATCACGCCGCCATGGTCGCGCCGGCGATTGACCCAGCCGCACAGGCTGACGGTCTGGCCCATGAGGCTCTCGGTCACCAGACCGCAATAGTGGGAACGCATTTGGGAAACGATGGCCATAAAAAATACTCGTTTTTCGGCGCTGTCGCGCCGCTTGCAAAAAAAAAGGTTTACAGGGGTGGGTTCAACGTCGGCGTCAGCGGCGGGACGGGCGCGGCGGCAGGCCTTGCGGGAACCACAACGCCCATCGAGATGACATAGGTCAGCGCCTCGTCGACACTCATTTTGAGTTCGATGCAGTCGGTTTTCTTCAGCATCACAAAGTAGCCGCCGGTCGGGTTGGGCGTGGTCGGCACGTAGACGCTCAGGTAGTCGCCCGGCAAATGGTTGACCACATCGCCGCCGGGCAGGCCGGTCAGGAAACCAATGGTCCAGACGCCTTCACGCGGCCACTGCACCAGCAGCGCCTTGCGAAAGGCGTTGCCATTTTCGGAAAACAGCGTGTCGGACACCTGTTTCACGCTCGAATAAATCGAGCGCACGATGGGAATGCGGCTGAGCAGGGTATTGCCCCAGCGCAGCAGCTTGTTGCCCAGAAAGTTGCTGGCAATGGCGCCCATCAGCAGCACGATGCCCAGGGTCAGCAACACGCCAAAACCGGGAATGTGAAAGCCCAGCAGTTTGTCAGGGTGCCAGGCCTCGGGAAGAATCAGCAGGGTCTGGTCCAGCGTGCCGACAATCCAGTTCAGCACCGCCAGTGTGATGGCCAGCGGCACGAGCACCAGCAGTCCGGCCAGAAGCCAGCGACGGATAGAGCCCATCACGCGGCTTTGGAAGCGGGCGCACTGCCTGCCGCCGGACTGGCGGGCGCAGGGACGGGACTCGATGAGGCGGCTGCAGCGGGGGCAGCGCCCGCCCCGTCAGCGGGCTTGCTGCCTGCACTGGCGGCAGTTGCGGCGGGCGCGGGACTGTCATCGGCGGACTTGGCGGCTTGCGCTGCGCCGTCACCGCCGCGAAAGTCCGTCACATACCAGCCGGAGCCCTTGAGCTGAAAGCCGGCGGCCGTCAGCTGCTTTTTAAAGCTGGACGCGCCGCAGTGGGGGCAGTCGGTCAGCAGGGCATCGGACATTTTTTGCAAAACGTCTTTGGCATACCCGCAGGACTCGCATTTGTAGGCGTAAATTGGCATGGTGCTAAGGCTTCTGTCTGGGAAATTTCGCCTGAAAAAGGCTTGGCGGTGCAAAACCTTTAATTATAGGCGTTGCCCATGCGGCGCAGCCTCGCGGGCGCCAGTACCCCGGCGCAGTGGCTGCCGGCCTGGCCCGGGCTGGCTTCAGAACAGCCGGACCCGCAGCATGAACTGCATCGCCAGCAGGCCCAGCGCAAAGCCCAGTCCACCGTAAATCAGGCTTTGCAGCAGCCTGTTGGTACGTTTTTGCTCCGCCAGCAGCTCCTGCAGCTCGCGCCGGTTGCCGCCGGGCGATGCCTTCAGGTACTGCGACAACAGGCGCGGCAGGCCGGGCAGCAGCTTGGCGTAAGTCGGCGCTTCGGCCTTGAGCTGGGCCAGCAGCTTTTCCGGGCCGACCTGCTCCAGCATCCACTTTTCAAGGAAGGGCTTGGCAGTGCTCCACAAATCAAGTTCCGGGTCCAGCTCACGCCCCAGGCCTTCGATGTTGAGCAGGGTTTTTTGCAGCAGCACCAGTTGCGGCTGAATTTCGACCTGGAAACGCCGCGAGGTCTGAAACAGCCGCATCAGCACCATGCCCAGCGAGATTTCCTTGAGCGGGCGGTCGAAATAGGGCTCGCAGCAGGCGCGGATCGCGGCTTCCAGCTCGTCGACCCGGGTGCTGTCGGGCACCCAGCCGGACTCGATGTGCAACTCGGCCACGCGCTTGTAGTCGCGCTGGAAAAAAGCGCTGAAATTTTGCGCCAGGTACTCCTTGTCGACCTCGGTCAGCGTGCCGACAATTCCGAAGTCGAGCAGGATGTGCTGGCCGAAGCTGCCGGGCACCAGGCTGACCTGGATATTGCCGGGGTGCATGTCGGCATGAAAAAAACCATCGCGAAACACCTGGGTAAAAAAAATCGTGACGCCATCGCGCGCCAGCGCTTTCATGTCCACCCCCGCGTCGCGCAGGCGCTGGGCCTGATTGATCGGCACCCCCTCCATGCGCTGCATCACCATCACGTCGGGCATGCAGTAGTCCCAGTACATCTCGGGGATCAGCACCAGCTTCAGGTCCTGCATGTTGCGGCGCAACTGGGCGGCGTTGGCGGCCTCGCGCAGCAGGTCCAGCTCGTCGTGCAGGTATTTGTCAAACTCGGCCACCACCTCGCGCGGCTTGAGGCGCTTGCGGTCGGCCGACGCGCCCTCGACCCAGCCGGCCATCATGCGCATGAGCGCCAGGTCTTTTTCAATCGCGGGCAGCATGTTGGGCCGCAGCACCTTGACCGCCACCTCGCGGCCATCGTGTAGCGCGGCAAAGTGAACCTGGGCAATCGAGGCGCTGGCCACCGGCGTCTGCTCAAAGCTGGCAAAGATGCGGTCCAGCGGTTTGCCAAAGGCTTTTTCGATGATGGCCACCGCCACGCTGGACTCAAACGGCGGCACCCGGTCCTGCAGGCGGGCGAGCTCGTCGGCGATATCGGGCGGCAGCAGGTCGCGGCGGGTGGACAGGACCTGGCCGAACTTGACGAAGATGGGCCCCAGCCGCTCCAGCGCTTGGCGCAGGCGCTCACCGCGCGGCGCCTTCAGGTTGCGCCCGACAGAGACCATGCGGGTCAACAGGCGTATCCAGGGCTTTTCAAAACTGGAAAGGACCAATTCGTCCAGACCGAAACGCAGCACGGTCCAGAGAATGAAAGAGCCCCTGAAAATCCGGGTCATTCGGAAGCCTTGGCGGCATCCGGCGCAGCATTCGACGCCGCAGCAGATGACGAGGCTGACGACGGCGTGCCTGAGGGCGGCGGCGCTTTCTCCAGAAACTGCTTCAATCCGCCCAGCAGCCGTCGGCCGGCGTCGGCCAGCGCATGGGCGGGCGCATCGCCGATCAGGCGGGACAAATCCTCTTCGGCATCCCAGCGCAGGTTTTCGGCCAGCCAGCCAACCTCGGCCGCCAGTTGCACATCGCCTTCAATCTTGACCGGCGGCGACTTGCCGGCCATGACCGACTGCAGAATGACCCGCGGCGACTCCGTGGCCACCGACAGCAACAGGTCTGGCTTGGCGCCGGGTGCTGCACGGTCCACCAGGCCTGCCGGCGTTACTATCAAATCAATAGCAAACAAACCCCATCGAACATGGACTACCCGGCCTTTTTGTCGCAAAAGCCGGTCCTGCGCCGGCTTTTCCTGCATCAGCACATGATTGAGGAACAGCACCAGTCGCTGCTGCCCCTCATCCACCGCCCAGGCAGGCGGCTGAAAACGG
>NZ_JANOAL010000095.1:0-34350 GCF_031411155.1 Polaromonas sp.
GGCCAGCGTCACGGCGCAATCGGCCACCGGCACCTGCCACGGGCCGACCATCTGGTCGCGGTGCGTCAGCCCGCCCACGCTGCGGTCGCCAATGGTGATCAAGAAGCGCTTGGACGCCACCGTCGGGTGGCTCAGCACGGCGATGGCGCTCTTTTGCAGGTCAACGCCGGTCAGGTCGATGGGTTTGATGCTGTGCGCCACACTTTTCACGTCGCGGTGCATTTTGGGCGGCTTGCCCAGCAGCACGTTCATGGGCATGTCGACGGGTGCGGCCGCATCGTTGTCGGACAGCACCAGTTGGCGCTCTTGCGTCGCCACACCAATCACGGCAAACGGGCAGCGCTCGCGTTCGCAAAAGGCCTGAAACTGGGCCAGTGACTCGGGCGCAATCGCCATGACATAGCGTTCCTGGCTTTCGTTGCTCCAGATTTCCTTGGGCGACAGGCCGCTTTCTTCGAGCGGCACGGCGCGCAAATCAATACGGGCGCCACGACCGGCGTCGTTGACGAGTTCGGGGAAGGCGTTGGACAGCCCGCCGGCGCCCACGTCGTGAATCGCCAGAATCGGGTTGGCCTGGCCCAGCTGCGCGCACTGGTTGATGACTTCCTGCGCGCGCCGCTCGATCTCGGGGTTGCCGCGTTGCACCGAGTCAAAGTCGAGCTGCGCCGCGTTGGCGCCCGAGGCCATGGAACTGGCCGCGCTGCCGCCCATGCCGATGCGCATGCCGGGGCCGCCGAGCTGGATCAGCAAGGTGCCGGCCGGGAACAGAATCTTTTGGGTCAGCCCGGCATCAATCGTGCCAACGCCGCCGGCAATCATGATGGGCTTGTGATAACCCCAGCGCTGGCCGCCCACGGTCTGCTCGTATTCACGGAAATAGCCGGCCAGGTTGGGCCGGCCAAACTCATTGTTAAAGGCCGCGCCGCCCAGCGGGCCCTCCGTCATGATCTGCAGCGGGCTGGCGATGTGCTCGGGCTTGCCGTAATCGCCATCGAACAATCTGGAAACGGTAAAACCCGTCAGGCCGGCCTTGGGTTTGGAGCCGCGCCCGGTCGCGCCTTCGTCGCGGATCTCGCCGCCCGCGCCGGTGGAGGCGCCCGGGAACGGCGAGATCGCCGTCGGGTGGTTGTGCGTCTCCACCTTCATCAGCACATGGGTCAGCACGTCATTTGTGGCGCGGTACATTTCGCTATTGTTTTGATAGCTGGCTGCGCCCTTTGTATCTGGGCTGGAGCCCGATTTGGCATAAAAACGCTGGATTTTGGCGCCTTCCATGACCGAGGCGTTGTCGGAATAGGCCACCACCGTGTGCTGCGGGTGCAGCTGCTCGGTGTTGCGGATCATGGCGAACAGGCTTTTGTCCTGCGGCACGCCGTCAATCGTGAAGTCGGCATTGAAAATCTTGTGGCGGCAATGCTCGCTGTTGGCCTGCGCAAACATCATCAGCTCGACATCGGTCGGGTTACGCTGCAGCTGCGGGCCTTTCGTATAGGCATTCACCAGGTAGTCGATTTCATCGGCGGCCAGCGCCAGGCCGAATTCGCGGTTGGCGGCCTCCAGCGCCGCCTTGCCACCCTTGAGCACGTCAATGGTTTGCAGCGCGGCGCCCTGAAGTTCGGTGAAGAGGCCAGCCGCCTGCGTCCGGTCAAACATCACGCTTTCCGTCATGCGGTCGTGCAGCAGCGCGGCGATCTGCTCGCGCTGGGCATCGGTCAGCGCGGTTTTGGCAAAAAAGCCGGATTTGAGCGTCAGCCGGTATTCGGTGATGCGCTCGATGCGCTTGAGCCCCAAGCCGCAGTTGTGGGCAATGTCGGTGGCCTTGGAGGCCCAGGGCGACACCGTGCCAAAGCGCGGCGACACGATGAACAGCAGGGCCGGGTCGGCGCCCGCGACCGGCTGGTCGCAGGGTTCGCCATAGCTGAGCAGGGCCGCCAGCCGGGTTTTCAGCGCGTCGGCGGGCGCCGCATCGGTGGCCACCAGGTGCACAAACCGGGCGCTGATGCCGCTGATTCTGGCTTCAATGGCTTGCAGGCGGGGCAGCAATTGCTGAACGCGGAAGTCGCTCAGGGCGTTGATGCCGTGGGCGTCGCCCTCGAAAGTCGTCAGGTGCAGGGTCACGGTCGTGCTGGCCTTGTCGGCCGGGTAAGGGAGGAAGCAGTCTTGGGGTGACGCCCCTGCAAGCGCAAAGCGTTGCCGGGCGCGCGTTAACCCGCAATTTTATCAGCGACTTAACCCCTGACCCGCCCTGCCAGGCCACGAAATACCGGCTGCCCACAGGGGCACGGGTCCGGTGGGATAATCCGCAGCATGAGCATTACTTACAAAGACGCGGCCGGCATTGAAGGCATGCGTGTGGCCTGCAAACTCGCCTCCGAGGTGCTGGATTACCTCACGCCTTTCGTCAAGGCCGGCATCACGACCCTGGAAATCGACAAGCTCGCCAACGACTACATGGTGAACGTGCAAAACACGACCTCGGCCACGCTGGGCTACCAGCCGCCGGGCTACCCGCCCTACCCGGCGTCGCTGTGCACCTCGCTCAACCATGTGGTGTGCCACGGCATTCCCAACGCCAAGCCGCTCAAGCGCGGCGACATCATGAACATCGATGTCACGGTCATCACCAGGGACGGCTGGTTTGGCGACAACAGCCGCATGTACCTGATTGGCGAAACCTCGATTGCCGCCAAGCGGCTGTGCAGCGTGACCTACGAGGCCATGTGGCACGGCATCATGCGCGTCAAGCCTGGCATCCGGCTTGGCGACATCGGCCACGCGATCCAGACCTTTGCCGAAAAACAGGGGTTCAGCGTGGTGCGCGAATTTTGCGGCCATGGCATTGGCCAGCGTTTTCATGAAGAACCGCAGGTGCTGCACTACGGCCGCCCCGGCACGCTCGAAGAGCTCAAGCCCGGCATGACCTTCACCATAGAGCCGATGATCAATGCCGGCAAGCGCGACATCAAGGACGGCCCCGAAAAAGACGGCTGGACCATCGTGACGCGCGACCATTCGTTGTCGGCCCAGTGGGAACACACCATTCTGGTCACCGAAACCGGCTATGAAGTGCTGACACTGTCGGCCGGCAGCCCGCCCATCCCGGCCTTCGTCCCCAAAAATCCGTCGCTCCAGCTCACGGCCAGCGCCTGATCCGGGCGGCTGGCCTTGCCCTGCGCCGCTCGCCCATGAGCACACCCCTGTCGCCCACCGACCTGACCGAGGTGCGCGAGCACTACCGGGCCGGCAAAACCGCCCTGTTGGCCTCGCTGGCGGCCAGCGGCGCCTCCAGCCGGGGCATTCACAGCCTGCTGCAAAAGCTGGCCCGGCATGCCGACGCTACCTTGCAACTGCTGTGGCAACGCGCCGCCTTTCCCGACAGCGCCTGTCTGGTGGCCGTCGGCGGCTTTGGCCGGGGTGCGCTGTTTCCGCATTCCGATGTCGATGTGCTGCTGCTGCTGCCCGACGATGCAGAGGTCGATGCCGACCCGGCGCTCAAGTCCAAGGTGGAGCGCTTTATTGGCAGCTGCTGGGACAGCGGGCTGGAGATCGGCTCCAGCGTGCGCACCGCGGCCGACTGCGTGGAGGAGGCGGCCAAGGATGTGACGGTGCAGACCTCGCTGCTGGAGGCGCGGCTGCTGGCGGGGTCTAAAAAGAATTTTTCCAGCCTGCAAAAGCAGCTCGATGCCCTGCTCGATCCGCAGGCTTTTTTTGTCGCCAAAACACTGGAACTGCGCCAGCGCCACAACAAGTTTGAAAACACGCCCTACGCGCTGGAGCCCAATTGCAAGGAGTCGCCCGGCGGCCTGCGCGACCTGCAGGTCGTGCTCTGGGTGGCGCGCGCCGCCGGCCTGGGCAAGTCGTGGGACGAACTGGCCCGAAACGGCCTGGCTACCGCCTTTGAAGTGCGCCAGATCAAGGCCAACGAAGCCCTGCTGAGCCTGATACGCGCCCGGCTTCACCTGATTGCCGGGCGGCGCGAAGACCGGCTGGTGTTTGATCTGCAGACCGCCGTGGCCGAGTCTTTCGGCTATTCGGCGCAGGCGGAAGACGGCAGCAAGCTGCCGCGCCGGGCCAGTGAAGCCTTGATGAAGCGTTATTACTGGGCGGCCAAGGCGGTGACGCAGCTCAACCAGATTTTGCTGCTCAATATTGAAGAACGGCTGCACCCCAGCACCTACCCGCTGCGTCCTATCAATGAACGGTTTTGCGACAAAGCCGGCATGCTGGAGGTGGCCAGCGACGACCTGTATGTGCGCCAGCCGCACGCGATTTTAGAAACCTTTTTGCTGTACGAGACCACGGTCGGCATCAAGGGCCTGTCGGCGCGCACGCTGCGGGCGCTGTACAACGCGCGCGGCGTGATGGACAGCCAGTTCAGGCGCGACCCGGTCAACCGCAACACCTTTCGCCGCATCATGCAGGAACCCGAAGGCATCACGCACGCCCTGCGGCTGATGAACCAGACCTCGGTGCTGGGACGCTACCTCTGGGTGTTTCGCAAAATCGTCGGTCAGATGCAGCACGATCTGTTCCACGTCTACACGGTGGACCAGCACATCCTGATGGTGCTGCGCAATGCGCGGCGCTTTTTCATGGCCGAGCACTCGCATGAGTACCCGATGTGCTCGCAACTGGCCGCGGGCTGGGACAAGCCGTGGATTCTGTACGTCGCCGCGCTGTTTCATGACATTGCCAAGGGCCGCGGCGGCGACCATTCCGAGCTGGGCTGCAAGGATGTGCGCAGCTTTTGCCGCCAGCACGGCATCACCGGCGAAGACGCGCGGCTGATCGAGTTTCTGGTGGGCGAACACCTGAGCATGAGCCGCATTGCCCAGAAGGAAGACCTGAGCAACCCCGAGGTTATTGCCGCGTTTGCCAGGCGCGTGGGCAACGAGCGCAACCTGACCGCGCTCTACCTGCTGACGGTGGCCGATATTCGCGGCACCAGTCCCAAGGTCTGGAACGCCTGGAAAGGCAAGCTGCTGGAAGACCTGTACCGCTACACCTTGCGCGTGCTGGGCGGCCGCGCCCCCGATGCAGGCGCCGAGGTCGAAGCCCGCAAGCGCGAGGCCCTGACCCTGCTGGCGCTTCACGCCGAGCCATTTGAGGGCCACAAGGCCTTGTGGGACACGCTGGACGTGAGCTACTTCATGCGCCATGAGGCGGCCGATATTGCCTGGCACGCCCGCCAGCTGTCACGCCATGTCGGCAAGGCCAAGGCCATTGTGCGGGCGCGCCGCTCGTCGGCCGGCGAAGGCATGCAGGTATTGGTCTACACCCCCGATGCGCCCGATTTGTTTGCGCGGATTTGCGGCTACTTTGACCAGGCCGGCTTCAGCATCCTGGACGCCAAGATTCACACCGCCCGCAATGGTTACGCGCTGGATACCTTCCAGGTGATCAGCCCCGACCTGGCAGACCATTACCGCGAACTGGCGGCGATGGTGGAAGCCGAGCTCGACCGCACGCTTCAAGCAGCAGGCCCGTTGCCGCCGCCGGGCAAGGGCCGCGTGTCACGCCGCGTCAGGAGCTTTCCGATCGCGCCCCGGGTGGACCTGCGGCCCGATGAAAAAGCCCAGCGCTGGCTGCTCAGCGTGTCGGCCAGCGACCGCGTCGGCCTGCTCTACCTGATTGCGCGGGTGTTGGCACGGCACCGCATCAACCTGCAACTGGCCAAGGTCACCACGCTCGGCGAGCGGGTCGAAGATACCTTTTTGATCGACGGACCGGAGCTGCAGCACAACAAGGCGCAGATCGCGATTGAGACCGAGCTGCTGGAAGCGCTGAATGCCTGAGCGCTTGACTTCCTCAGATAACTGAAGTCTTCAGGTAACGCAGCAGCCGACCCTTGTACCTGTCTCCGCTGCCCGGTAGCGCACCAACCCGGGTTTCGGTGCGCGAATAGCCCATGGCCTGCATCTTGCGGTTAAAGCTGGCGCGGTTACCTCGGTCCGGGTCCACGATCAGCACCTCCGCGTCGGGTTGCGTATGCAGGCCTATGAATTGCGACAGCGCCTCGGGCTGGTCCCGGTCATACAGCACATCGCTGCCAATGATCAGGTCAAACCGCGCCAGCAGCGGGTTGGCACGCGACCAGTTGCCGATCTGGTAGCGCATGGCCGGCAGTTGGTTGAGCAGCAGGTTTTCGCGCAGAAAATCAGCCGCCAGCGGGTGGCAGTCGCTGGCGGTGATGTTGCCGCCCCGGCGGTGCACCACCAGGCTGGCCAGCGCCAGGCCACAGCCAAGTTCCAGGATACGCTTGCCGCCCAGCTCAAAAGTCAGCATGGCATGCGCCAGCACCCGGCCCGATGGCCACAGCAGGCCAAAAATCGGCCAGGCCGACGATGAAATGCCCTCGCGTTCAGCCTCTCCCAGCGGGTCGTAATACTGCTGCCGGTCCAGCAGGGAGCGCAGTTGCAGGTCAGCGCCGCTGCCGCTGACGGTCTGCAGCCGGGTTTGATAGGGTGGGGGGGCGGACGGAGCGGGTGACATGCGGCAAGCTTTCCTGCGCACAACACGCTCAGACATGGCAAAAGTGCCAAAACTGTCTAGGCAGTGTACGCCTGTGGCCCGCTGCGCAATGCGCTGTCGGCTATTGCCCCTGTGGCCCGGCAAGCGGGCTGTCGGCCGGTGCGGCATCCTCATCCTGGCCACCCGCCTGCAAATACTGGCGGTTGCGCAGCATCACCTGCGCCGCCGCCTCGTCGTACAGAAAAGGCAGGTACATATAGCGCCGGCCCTGCGTGACCGGCGTGGCCTCGTGCTGCAGCGAACACGAAAACACCACGGCGCCGCCCGTGGGCGCGCTGAACAGGGCTGGGCCAAACTCGGGAAAGCGCAGCAGGCCGCCCTCGTAGTCGCCAGTGTTCAGAAACAGCGACACCGCAAAGCGCCGGTGCGCCGTGCCCAGGGTGGTGTTGTCGCGGTGTGGCCGAAAATGCCCGCCTTCCTGGGCGTCGTAGCAGGCCACCATGTGCCGCTCCATGTGGGTGGCACTGAACTGGAACGCATTTTGCAGTTGCGGCAGCAGCCGCGCCCGGATGGCGCCCACGCAGGTTTCCTGCAGGGTCTCATCCTGCAGCAGACAGTCGCGCCGCTGCTTGTGGCTGGTGTCGTTGACCAGCACCGTTTTGCCCTGCACATCACGCATAAAGCCCGAGGGTTCACCGCCCTGCTGCGCATAAGTCCGGATCAGCGTGCGGCACAGCTCGGGGCTGAACACCCGCGGCAGCACCAGCACCGGCGCCTGGCTGTTGGCCATGCGCGGTTTGCCCACGGGCGGCAGCGAATGCAGCACCTGCATCAGGCGTTCAACACACTGGCTGGCATCGGTTTGCAAGGGGATCACCGTCAGCACACGCAGGCGCAGATCCATCACGTACACCATCTTGCGCAGCGCGCCGCCGCCTTCGCCGCCCGGCGCGACCAGGCCGAACTGGCGCGCCACCGCGTGATCGAAATCCCAGAATACGCGAATGCCGCTGGCGCCGTCGGCCAGACGGCCCTGCATCTCGTCCTGCGGGTCGCTGGACAGGTTGAACAGCAGGATGTGCTCGGGATCGAACAGCGCCTGCTGCTCCTGTATGGCGTGCAGCAAGGTGCGGCTGTCAGCGTCGGCCGCCGAGCCCAAAAAGCACAGCACCACAAAACGCCCGGCCACCGTGCTGAAACCGTAGCGCGGATTGGACGGCGAGCGGCAGGTGAACCAGGGAGCGGGTTCACCGACGGTTAGCGGTTGGGTGCGGTCTGGCATGGCTGGCAACAGGCTTTTTGGTCAATCAAACCCAATTCTGATGTATCGCCGAGCCGAAGGCCAGTGTCTCGCGTACCGCGACAGGGTCAGTCGTCACCCGCGTCCAGCCCGGGAAACAGCACCTCGGTGTAGCCAAACTGGCTGAAGTCGCGGATGCGCATCGGGTACAGCACCCCCATCAGGTGGTCGCATTCATGCTGCACCACCCGCGCGTGAAAGCCGTCCACCGTGCGGTCTATCGGGTCACCGTAGGGGTCAAAGCCGGTGTAGCGGATATGCGAATAGCGCGGCACCATGCCGCGCAGGCCAGGCACCGACAGGCAGCCTTCCCAGTCGCTCTCCAGCGCCTGGCCGAGCGGTGTGATGACGGGGTTGAGCAATACCGTGCGCGGCACCAGCGGCGCGTCGGGGTAGCGCGGGTTGAGCTCGTCGGTGCCAAAAATCACCAGCTGCAGGTTGACCCCAATTTGCGGCGCCGCCAGCCCTGCCCCGCTGGCGTCGCGCATGGTGTCAAACATGTCGGAAATCAGCAGGTGCAGCTCGTCGCTGTCAAAGTCGGTCACGGCTGGGGCGACGCGCAGGAGCCTCGCATCGCCCATTTTGAGGATTTCACGAATGGTCATGCGCCGATTATGGCGGCGCGGGGTGATTCGCTCCAGCGGGCCTTAATGACCGTGGCGATCGCCGTAACCCGGCCCGTAGCCACGACCATAGCCGCCGTGGCCCCAGTAGCCGCGCCGATAGCCGTAGTAGCCCGGGCTGACAACAACCGGTCCGGGTTGCACGTAAACCGAGGCTGACGGATAGCCGCCATAAGGGTCCGGGCCAATGGGCGCGACGACGCAGCCCGACAACAGCATGGCGGCGCCCGCAGCGCCCAGCAAACCGGTAGTTCGTAGGATGTTCATGAAAAGCTCCTGAGTGTTCAGAGCTATTTAACGTCTGGCGAACGCGCTGGCGTGACGTACGCCGTGCAAACCTGGGTAACGCCATGTAAGCAGACGGCGGGCTGTTAGCCGGAAACCCCGGCCAGCAGCGCCAGCAGGGCCGCCTCGTCAATCACCGTGATGCCCAGCGCCTGCGCCTTGAGTAGCTTGCTGCCGGCCTCGGCACCGGCCACCACATAGTCGGTTTTCTTGCTGACCGACCCGGCGACCTTGCCGCCCGCCGCCTCCACCCGGTCCTTGGCCTCGTCGCGGCTCAGCGTGGGCAGCGTGCCGGTGATGACAAAGGTCTGGCCGGCCAGCGGCGTGGGCGCCACCTCGGCCGGCTCGCCCTCGGGCCAGTTCACGCCGCAGGCACGCAGCTGCTCGACCACCTCGCGGTTGTGCGACTGGTCAAAAAAGGTGCGAAGGCTCTTGGCCACGATGGGGCCAACGTCGCTGACCGCCAGCAACTGCTCTTCACTGGCGTCCATGATGCTGTCCAGCTTGCCAAAATGCCGCGCCAGTTCCTTGGCCGTGGCCTCGCCGACATGGCGTATGCCCAGGCCAAACAGAAAGCGCGGCAAGCTGGTCTGCTTGGATTTTTCCAGCGCGGCCAGCAGCTTGGCGGCGGATTTGTCGGCCATGCGGTCCAGGCCGGCGAGCGCCGTCAAGCCCAGCCGGTACAAATCCGGCAGCGTGCGAATCACGTGGCTGTCCACCAGCTGCTCGACCAGTTTGTCGCCCAGCCCTTCCACCTCGACGGCGCGCCGGTGCGCGAAATGCAAAATCGCCTCCTTGCGCTGCGCGGCGCAAAACAGACCGCCGGTGCAGCGGTAGTCGGCCTCGCCTTCCAGCCGCACCGCGTCCGAGCCGCAGACCGGACACTGGCGCGGCATGGTGAAGATGTCAGCGCCCGCCACGCGTTTGTCAGGCAGCACGCTCACTACCTCGGGAATCACGTCGCCGGCGCGTCGCACGATCACCGTGTCACCGACCCGCACATCCTTGCGCCGCGCCTCGTCCTCGTTGTGCAGCGTGGCGTTGGTCACGGTCACGCCGCCGACAAACACCGGCGCCAGCTTGGCCACCGGCGTGAGTTTGCCGGTGCGCCCGACCTGCACGTCAATCGCCAGCACCGTGGTGAGCTGCTCCTGCGCCGGGTATTTGTGCGCCACCGCCCAGCGCGGCTCCCGCGTCTTGAAGCCCAGCTGGCGTTGCAGCGCCAGGCTGTTGACCTTGTACACCACACCGTCGATGTCATACGGCAGGGCGTCGCGGGCAGCGCCCATGCGCTCGTGGTACGCTATCAATTCAGTAGCACCATGGGCACGTTCCACCTGGGCTGCAACCGGAAAACCCCATGATTTAAGGGTTTGAAGCAGTTCAAAGTGGGTGTCAAACACCGGCCCGCCCTGGCCGGGCGGCGTGATGTCGCCCAGGCCATAGGCAAAAAAGCTCAGGCGGCGCTGGGCCGCAATCTGCGGGTCGAGCTGGCGCACGCCACCGGCGGCCGCATTGCGCGGGTTGACAAAGGTTTTTTCACCCTTGGCGCCCTGGGCTATCTTTTCGCGCTGCTTTTCATTGAGCGCCTCAAAATCGGCACGGCGCATGTAAACCTCGCCGCGCACCTCGATCACCGCCGGCGCGTCTTCGGGCAGCCGCAGCGGAATCTGCCTGATGGTGCGGATGTTCTGCGTCACGTCCTCGCCGACTTCGCCATCACCGCGCGTGGCGGCCTGCACCAGCACCCGGTTTTCGTAGCGCAAGCTCATGGCCAGGCCGTCAAACTTGAGCTCGGCCACGTACTCGACCGGCGGCTCCGCCGGCGACAGGCCCAGCTCCTTGCGCACGCGGGTGTCAAAATTTTGCGCGCCGGTCGCCTCGGTATCGGTTTCGGTGCGAATGCTGAGCATGGGCACCTTGTGGCGCACGCTGGCAAACTGGTCCAGCGGCCGGCCGCCCACGCGCTGGGTCGGCGAGTCGGGCGGCACCGATCCTGGGTGCTTGGCTTCCAGCGCTTCAAGTTCGCGATAGAGTGCGTCATATACCGCGTCAGGAACTGCAGGCCTGTCCAACACGTAATAGCTGTGAGAGTGCGAATGCAACTGCATGCGCAATGCTTCCATTCGCTTTACGTCATGTGTGTCTTGTGCTGCATCGCCAAAGAGGTCGGGCTCATCCATCTCGTTAATTCCAAGCAAGGTTTCTTGGCCAGGCCGCCGTGGAACCGGCTTTGCCGGGCCGCAAGCGGCGCCCCCTGCAGGGGGAAGCGGCCGAAGGCTGCTACGGGGGGGAGCCATATTCAGCTGAAAAGCCGCCGCCCCAGCGCCGAGCCGGCCGACAGGTCGCGCTCGTCCAGCGTGTCGTACAGCTGCTCCAGGTCGGCATGAATCCCTTCCATGGCCTCGGGCCGGATCGGGTTGCCGTTGTCGTCGATGATCACGCCGTCCATGCTCTTGGCCAGCGCAATGGCGGCTTCGCACATGCGGGCAAAAGGCTGCTCGGCGCGCAGCACCTGCGGCACGTCCAGCGACAGCGTGATTTCGCGCAGCGCGGTCTGCTCGGGGTCGTCGGCCATGGCGGCCTGGGTGTCAAAGGCCAGGCCCAGAATCGGCGCATGGCCGCTCTGGCTGGCCGGCAGCACCATGCGGCCCGGAATCGAACCGGCGACAAAACCGATGCGGGCCGCGCTTTGCTGTACGTAGCCGGGGCTCCAGGCGGTGTGCAGGGCGCGCAGGGTAAAGCTGAGCTGGGCGTCATGGCCGCTGGCAAAGTTGTCGAGTTCGCGGGCGCGCGCCACTTCGTCCTGCATTTCCGGAAACTCCGGCTCGCCGCTCACCGCATCGGCAAAGGCCTGCGCTTTCATGACAAATTCAGAGTACTCAATCTGGTTCAGCGCGCCGGTGCGGTTGGCCAGCTGCACCCCGCACTGAAAGGCACTGTAGCGCTGGCCCGGCGACGGCAGCTCCCACTCGCCGCTGGCCACGCTCAGGCCCTCGACGCCAAACGGCTTGCTGCCGGCGCGGCGCGTGGCGGGCATGGCGGCCAGCGCGGCCTCGCCAGAAACGACCGACTCCACCATCACCGGCGCAATCACGTCGATCAGCGCGTCCAGGCCCGGCTTTTTCTCGGGCGTGGTCAGGCGGGTCAGCGCGGCCAGGCTGGGCTCGCTGTCGGGGCCGGTGTCGGCATCAAAACTGGGTTCCTGGCGCTGGTAGGCCTCGCCGCCCTCGCCGGTTTGCGCCACCAGAGGTGCTTTTTCGGTGTCCGTCTCGGCCATGGTTTCGGGCGTGGCCCGCTTGGGCTGGTTTTTGCGTGCCGACCAGGCGCTGTGGGCCACCACGCCCGCCAGCACCAGGCCACCGGCCACCGCAAGACTGATTTGAAAGGTACTACTCATGCTGGGTTGCAGTTAAGAGGGGGTCAGTTAGGGTGGCGCTCAGGCGGTTTCGGCAAAGCCGATGGCCGCTTCCATGTCCACCGCGACGATGCGCGAAACGCCCTGCTCCTGCATGGTCACGCCAATCAGCTGCTCGGCCATTTCCATGGCGATCTTGTTGTGGCTGATGAACAGGAACTGGGTGCTCTTGCTCATGCTGGACACCAATTTTGCATAGCGCTCGGTGTTGGCATCGTCCAGCGGCGCGTCGACCTCGTCCAGCAGGCAGAACGGTGCCGGGTTGAGCTGAAAAATCGCAAACACCAGCGCAATCGCCGTCAGGGCCTTTTCGCCGCCCGACAGCAAATGAATCGTCTGGTTTTTCTTGCCGGGCGGCTGGGCCATCACCTGCACGCCGGCGTCGAGGATTTCCTCGCCGGTCATCACCAGCCGTGCATTGCCGCCGCCAAACAGCTCGGGGAACATCTTGCCAAAGTGTTCATTGACGGTGGCAAAGGTGCTGCCCAGCAGGTCACGCGTTTCGATGTCGATTTTCCGGATCGCGTCTTCCAGCGTCGCCATGGCTTCATTCAGGTCGGCCGACTGCGCATCGAGGAACTGCTTGCGCTCGCGCGCCGTGCTCAGCTCGTCCAGCGCGGCCAGGTTGACGGCGCCCAGCGACTGGATCTCGCGGTTGATGCGGTCAATCTCGCCCTGCAGGCCCGCCAGCCGCACGTTGCCGGTTTGAATCGACTGCTCCACCAGCGCCAGGTCGGCCTGGGCGTCTAACAGCAACTGGGCGTATTGCTCGAAGCCCAGGCGCGCGGCCTGCTCTTTCAGCTGGAACTCGGTGATGCGCTGGCGCAGCGGGTCGAGTTCGCGCTCAAGGGTGAGTCGCCGCTCGTCGCTGGCGCGCAACTTGTTGGTCAGGTCGTCATACTGGCTGCGCCTGGTGCCCAGATCGGCCTCGCGCTCGAGCTTGAGGTTCAGCGCGCCCTGCAGGCCGGCCTGCGCGGCGGCATCGGTCAGGCGCGACAGTTCTTCCCTGGCGCGTTCTTCCTCGGCCGCAATCGAGGCCGCCTGGCTGGCGGCAATGGCTATGGAGCGCGTCAGCTCTTCACGGCGCGAGGCCAGGCTGCGCAGCGCAAACTGCGCCTCCTGCGACTGGCGCTCCAGCGTGCGCTGCTGTTCGCGCGACTCGGCCAGCTTGCGCTCGGTTTCAATCACCCGGTCGTCCAGCTGCGCGTGGCGCTCCTGGCTGTCGGCCAGCTGCATGTCCAGCTCTTCGAAGCGCGCCTCGGCCGTGACCTTGCGTTCCTGCAATTCGTCGAGCTGGGCGCTGATTTCAGCCATGTCGCCCTGAATCTGCTCGGCCCGGGCGCGGGTCTGCTCGGCCAGTTGCGTCAGGCGCAGCACCTCGACCTGCAGCTCGTGGGCCCGGCTCTGGCCTTCGGCGGCTTCACGCCGGGCCGTGGCCAGCCGCTGCGCGGCGTCGGCGTAGGCGGCTTCGGCGCGCACCAGCGCGGCTCTGGCTTCCTCGCTGATCAGCACCTGGGCCCTGAGCTGCTTGTCAAGGTTTTCGATTTCCTGCGCCCGCGCCAGCAAACCGGCCTGCTCGGAATCGGGCGCATAAAAACTCACGCTGTGCTGCGTCACGGCATGGCCGCTCTTGACGTAAACCCCCTCGCCGGCCTGCAACTGCCCGCGCGCGGCCAGCGCGTCGTCCAGGCTTGGCGCGGTGTAGCAGCCATGCAGCCAGTCGTCCAGCAGCGCCGACTGGCCGGCATCGTTCAGGCGCAGCAGGTCGGCCAGCGGCTTGAGGCTGATGGCTGTGTTGGAGCGGCCCGGTGCGGCGCCCTGCGGCGGCGAGTAAAACGACAACTTGGCCGGCGGCGTGCCTTGGCCATCGCTGCCGGCAAAGCCGCGCACCAGGTCCAGGCGGCTGACTTCCAGCGCGCCAAGCCGCTCGCGCAGCGCGGCCTCTAGCGCGTTTTCCCAGCCCTGCTCAATATGGATGCGGCTCCACAGGCCTTGCAGGCTGTCCAGACCGTGTTTGCTCAGCCAGGGCTTGAGCTTGCCGTCGGTCTTGACTTTTTCCTGCAGCGCCTTGAGCGCTTCCATGCGGGCCGACAGCTCCGCGCGTTTGGCCGATTCGGTGTTGACGGCCTGCTGCTTGGCCCGGCGCTCTTCGTCGAGCTGCGGCACGGTCTCGGTCAACTCGTGCAGGCGGGCCTCGGCCACCGCCTGCGCTTCCCTGGCACCGGCAAATTGCGCGTTCAGGTTGACCAGCCGCGCTTCGTCGGGCGCATTGAGCGCGTTGCGATCGGCGCTCAGGCGCTCGTGGCGCAGGGTCAGCGTGCGCGACTGTTCCTCGATATTGCGCTGGTCGGCGGCCAGCACCTGAATCTGCTGCTGCACCTGGCCCACGCTGGCGCGCTGCTCATTGGCCTTGGCCTGCGCCTGGCGCAAGGCTTCTTCAAGTGCCGGCAGCTGGTCGGCCTGCTCTTCGCTTTGGGCGGCCAGCAATTCGGATTTTTCTTCGGCGGCTATGGCCTGCGCAGCCAGGCTTTCGGTTTCGATGGCCGCATCTTCCTTGCGCGTGGCCCATTGGGCGGTTTGTTCCTTGAGCTGGGCCAGGCGCTGCTCGACGCGCAGGCGGCCATCGACCACGAAGCGGATTTCGGCCTCCAGCCGCCCGACTTCGGCGCTGGCCTCATAGAGCTTGCCCTGCGCCTGATTGACCTGGTCGCCGGCCGAATAGTGGGCCTGGCGTATGGTTTCGAGGTCGGCTTCGATGTGGCGCAGGTCGGCGACCCGGCTTTCCAGGTCGTTGACGGCCTTTTCCGCCTCGGCCTTGACCCGGCCCTGGTCGGCTTCGCTCTCGCTGCGCTTTAAAAACCACAGCTGGTGCTGCTTCAGGCTGCCATCGGCCTGCAAGGTGTTGTAGCGCAGGGCGACCTCGGCCTGCTTTTCGAGCCGGTCGAGATTGGCATTGAGTTCGCGCAGGATGTCTTCGACACGGGTCAGGTTTTCGCGCGTGTCCGACAGGCGGTTCGCGGTCTCGCGGCGCCGCTCCTTGTACTTGGAGACACCGGCGGCTTCTTCGAGAAACAGCCGCAGCTCCTCGGGCTTGGACTCGATGATGCGGCTGATGGTGCCCTGGCCGATGATGGCGTAGGCGCGCGGCCCCAGGCCGGTGCCCAGAAACACGTCCTGCACGTCGCGGCGGCGCACCGGCTGGTTGTTGAGGTAGTAGCTCGACGTGCCGTCGCGCGTCAGCACCCGCTTGACGGCGATTTCGGCAAACTGGCCCCACTGGCCGCCGGCGCGGTGGTCGCTGTTGTCAAACACCAGCTCGACGCTGGAGCGGCTGGCCGGCTTGCGCGTGTTGGTGCCGTTGAAGATCACGTCCTGCATCGACTCGCCGCGCAGTTCGGAGGCCTTGCTTTCGCCCAGCACCCAGCGCACCGCGTCCATGATGTTGGATTTGCCGCAACCGTTGGGCCCCACCACGCCGATGAGTTGCCCCGGCAGTACGAAATTGGTCGGCTCCGCGAAGGATTTAAAGCCGGATAACTTGATCGAATTGAGACGCACAGCAGTCCTGCGTTATCTTGAGCCTGTAAGAAGATTCAAGCTAAGTCGTTGATTCTTATAGCGCTTTGACAAGGCGCCCGCACCACGGGGGCGCGGTGCACGGCCTGCAATGTTACCCGAGCGCCGTGGGCTGTTTGCAGGAGAAAAGGCCCAAGCCCTCATGCGCGGTGCAACACTTTGCGTCGCGCCGCCCGAAAGTTGCTGCGCCGCATCAAAAGCCGGCGCCGGCGCAGCCCTGGAGCCTAAAAAAGGCATAAAATCAGCCTATAGCCCAATCAATACGCGCATAGTATGCTATTATTTTTATAGCAATATGCCGCTTCTGCCCCGCCATGGCGAGCGGACTGGCGGCCTGCTCCCGGCGCCAAGGCGGGATAATCCGGGGATGAATCCGCTACTTTCCCGCCTTCAACCCTATCCGTTCGAGCGTTTGCGCCAGTTGCACGCCGGCGTCACGCCCAACCCGGCTTACAGCCCCATCAGTCTGGGCATCGGCGAGCCGCGCCACGCCACGCCGCAACTGGTGAAAGACGCGCTGACGGCCAGCCTGAGTGGGCTGGCCAGCTACCCCGGCACCCTGGGCGAGCCCAGGCTGCGCCAGACGATGGCCGACTGGCTGGCGCGGCGCTATGGCCTGAAAGTGGACCCGACGACGCAAATTTTGCCGGTCAACGGCTCGCGCGAGGCACTTTTTTCGCTGGCGCAAACCGTAATTGACGCCGGCCAGCCCGGCGCCACCGTCGTAAGTCCGAATCCTTTCTATCAGATTTACGAAGGCGCGGCGCTGCTGGCCGGCGCGCAAACCTGGTTTGCGCCGAGTGACCCGGCGCGCAACTTTGCCGTGGACTGGGCCAGTGTGCCCGAAGCGGTCTGGGCCAAAACCCAGCTGCTGTTTGTCTGCTCGCCGGGCAACCCGACCGGCGCCGTGATGTCGCTCGCCGAATGGGAACTGCTGTTCAAGCTCAGCGACCGCTACGGCTTTGTGATCGCATCGGACGAGTGCTACAGCGAGATTTACTTTCGTGACGAAGCGCCGCTGGGCGGGCTCCAGGCCGCGGCCCAGCTGGGCCGGCATGACTTTAAAAACCTGATTGCGCTGACCAGCCTGTCCAAGCGCAGCAACGTGCCCGGCCTGCGCAGCGGGTTCGTGGCCGGTGATGCGGCGCTGATCAAGCCATTTTTGCTCTACCGCACCTACCACGGCAGCGCCATGAGCCCGGTGGTGCAGGCCGCCAGCATCGCCGCCTGGAACGACGAGCAGCATGTGATGGACAACCGCGCCCTGTACCGCGACAAGTTTGCCCAGGTCACGCCGCTGCTGGCTTCGGTGATGGAGGTGGCGCTGCCCGATGCCGGCTTCTATTTGTGGGCCAAGGTGCCGCCGGTCTTTAACGGTTCGGACGAGGCGTTCTCGCGTGATCTGTTGGCTCTTTACAATGTCGTGGTGTTGCCCGGCAGTTACCTGGCGCGCGAAGCCCGGGGCAGCAATCCAGGTGCCGGCAGAATCCGCATGGCCCTGGTGGCGCAAACCGCCGAATGCGTGGAAGCGGCCGGGCGCATCGTTCAATTCATTCAATCCCGGGTTCGCTAGAACTCTCACTTTCACTCAATCTTTCACTGAAAAGCACTCCAATGACGCAAGAAAATCTGCAAAGTACGCTGCAAGCCACCATTGACGCCGCCTGGGAAGACCGGGCCAACCTGTCCACCAAATCAGCGCCCCAAGAGGTGCTGGACGCGGTCGAGCACACCATTGCCCAGCTCAACAGCGGCCATCTGCGCGTGGCCACGCGCCAGGGCGTGGGCCGGTGGACCACGCACCAATGGATCAAGAAGGCCGTGCTGCTGAGTTTTCGCCTGAAAGACAACGAAATGATGCGCGCCGGTGATCTGGGCTTTTTTGACAAGGTCAAAACAAAGTTTTCCCACCTGAGTGAAGAAGAAATGCGCGCCACCGGCGTGCGCGTGGTGCCGCCCGCCGTGGCCCGCCGCGGCAGCTTTGTGGCCAAAGGCGCGATCCTGATGCCCAGCTACGTCAACATTGGCGCCTATGTGGATGAGGGCACGATGGTGGACACCTGGGCCGCCGTCGGCTCATGCGCCCAGATCGGCAAGAACGTGCACCTGTCGGGCGGCGTCGGCATTGGCGGCGTGCTCGAGCCGATGCAGGCCAACCCGACCATCATCGAAGACAACTGCTTTATCGGCGCGCGCTCCGAGGTCGTGGAAGGCGTGATCGTCGAAGAAAACTCGGTGCTGTCGATGGGCGTCTACATCGGCCAGAGCACGCCGATTTATGACCGCGAGCTCGACACCGTCAGCTATGGCCGCGTTCCGGCCGGCTCCGTCGTCGTGTCGGGCAACCTGCCCAAGGCCGGCGGCAAGTACAGCCTGTATTGCGCGGTGATCGTGAAAAAAGTCGATGCCAAAACCCGCGCCACCACCAGCCTCAACGACCTTCTGCGCGACTGACCTGAGCTGCGACGGGCCGGAATAAATTGACAAGACCGAGGGACGGACTATGAGCACGATGGTAAGAATTCTGCGTTTGATGGTGGAAAAAAACGCCTCAGACGTTTACCTGTCGGCCCATTCCCCGGCCCTGATCAAGATCAACGGCGAGGCCATTCCGATCAATACCCAGCTGTTGCCGGCCGATGCACCGCGCAACCTGCTGGCCGAGGTGCTGACGCCCAAGCGCATGGAAGAGCTTGAAGAGCTGGGCGAACTCAACATGGCCCTGCCGATCGAAGGCCTGGGCAACTTCCGCATCAGCGGCTTTCGCCAGCGCAACACCTATGCGGCGGTGATCCGCTACATCCCCAACGAGATTCCGCCGCTGCAGAGCCTGAACCTGCCGGCCATCCTGAGCGACCTGATCATGGAAAAGCGCGGGCTGATTCTGATGGTGGGCTCGACCGGCGCCGGCAAAAGCACCACGCTGGCGGCCATGATCGACCACCGCAACGCCAGCACGCCGGGCCACATCCTGACGATTGAAGACCCGATTGAATTTTTGTTCACCAACAAAAAATCGGTGGTGAACCAGCGCGAGGTGGGCACCGATACGCGCTCACTCCAGGTGGCGTTGAAAAACGCGCTGCGCCAGGCGCCCGACGTGATCCTGATCGGCGAGATCCGCGACCGTGAAACCATGTCGGCGGCGATTGCCTATGCCCAGTCGGGCCACCTGTGCCTGGCCACCATGCACGCCAACAACAGCTACCAGGCGCTGAACCGCATCCTGAGCTTTTACCCGGTGGAGGTGCGCAACACCATGCTGGGCGACCTGGGCGCGGCCATGAAGGCCATCGTGTCGCAGCGCCTGCTGCGCACCCAGGACGGCAGCCGGGTGCCCGCGGCCGAGGTCATGCTCAACACCAAGCTGATTGCCGAGCTGATTGAAAAAGGCGACTTCTCGGGCGTGAAGGAGGCCATGGAAAAATCCATCGCCGAAGGCTCGCTGACCTTTGAAGCCGACATTGCCCGGCTGATCGTGGAGGGCATGGTCACGCGCAAGGAAGGCCTGCTCTACGCCGACTCGCCCACCAACCTGATGTGGCGCCTTGAAAACAGTGTTGCCGCCGCCAAGGCCAAGGCCGAGGAACCCGAGGAAGACCAGGACGAGGCGTCCTTCACCGAGATCACGCTGGACATCAAACCCAACTCCAAATTCGGCACCACCGGCTTCGGCCGACTGTAATCGTCCGGGCACCTGGGCCCGGCCCATTTTTTCTATGTCCTCCACACTCCGACTCGCAGAACAGCTGATTTCCCGCCCTTCCGTCACGCCCGACGACGCCGGCTGCCAGGCCTTGCTGATCGCGCGGCTGGCCCCGCTGGGCTTTCAGTGCGAAACCCTGGTCAGCGGCCCGGACCACTTCCGCGTCACCAACCTGTGGGCCAAAAAAGAAGGTTTAAGGCCTGTAGCCCAGGCAGAACCTGCACAGGGAGCTATCAAATCAATAGCAAGCACGGCATCCCCCAAAACCCTGGTGTTTGCCGGCCACACCGACGTGGTGCCGACCGGCCCGCTGGAGCAGTGGCACAGCCACCCGTTCACGCCCAGCCACCAGGACGGCCTGCTGTACGGGCGCGGCACGGCCGACATGAAGACCTCGCTGGCCGCCATGGTGGTGGCGGTCGAGGAATTTCTGGCGGCGCACCCGGAACCCGAACTGTCGATCGCGTTTTTGATCACCAGTGACGAGGAAGGCCCGGCCACCGACGGTACCGTGGTGGTGTGCGAGCGGCTTTTGGCGCGTGGCGAGGTGCTGGACTACTGCATCGTCGGCGAGCCGACCTCGGTCAGCCAGCTTGGCGACATGATCAAAAACGGCCGCCGCGGCACGATGAGCGGCAAGCTCACCGTCAAGGGCGTGCAGGGCCATATCGCCTACCCGCACCTGGCCAAAAACCCGATTCACCGGTTTGCACCGGCCCTGGCCGAGCTGGTCGCCACCGAATGGGACCAGGGCAACGCCTTCTTTCCGGCCACCAGCTGGCAGGTGTCCAACATCCATGGCGGCACCGGCGCCTCCAACGTCATTCCGGGCGAGCTGGTGGTTGATTTCAACTTCCGCTTTTGCACCGAGTCCACGCCCGAGAGCCTGCAGCAGCGCCTGCAGGCGGTGCTGGAGCGGCACGACCTCGACTACGACCTGAAATGGACCGTGGGCGGCCTGCCCTTTCTGACCACGCCGGGCGCGCTGGTCGATGCGGTCAGCGGCGCCATCCTGCTTGAGACCGGGCTGCAAACCGAGCTGTCGACGACCGGCGGCACCAGCGACGGCCGC
The DNA here is from genome assembly GCF_031411155.1 of Polaromonas sp. Lineage (GTDB taxonomy): Bacteria > Pseudomonadota > Gammaproteobacteria > Burkholderiales > Burkholderiaceae_C > Polaromonas. The sequence goes on from NZ_JANOAL010000095.1 coordinate 20,452, forward strand.
TTCATCGCCAAGGCCTGCGCCGAGGTCATCGAATTTGGCCCGATCAACGCGTCGATCCACAAGATCAACGAGCATGTGCTGGTCAGCTCGCTCGATCCGCTAAAAAACATCTACAAGGGTGTTCTTGAGCGGCTGGCCGGTGTTGCGCCGATGGCCGCGCGATGAGCAGCGTGACGGTACTGGCGCTGATTGAAGCCATGGCGGCGAAGCTGGAAGCTGCGGGCCTGAGCTTTTCCGACGGCTTTGGCCAGGGCACGACCAATGCCTTTGACGAAGCCGCCTGGCTCGTCATGTGGAAGCTCGGGCTGCCGCTGGACGACCTCGCTTCAGTGGAAAACAAGCCGGTAGCCCCCGCCGATATTACGCAAGTAGCTATGCTTTTTGATGAACGCATCAGCAGCCGCAGGCCGGCCGCCTACCTCACGAACGAGGCCTGGCTGATGGGCGTGCCCTTTTATGTGGACGAGCGTGTGATCATTCCGCGCTCATTCATTGCCGAGCTGCTGATAGATGAAAGCATCGACCCCTGGCTGGGCGAACACACCCGGCGCGTGCTCGATTTGTGCACCGGCAACGGCAGCCTGGCCGTGCTGGCCGCCATGACCTACCCCGAGGTCATGGTCGACGCCGCCGACATCAGCACCGACGCCCTGGCCGTGGCGCGCATCAACATAGACCGGCACCAGTTGGCCGACCGGATCACCCTGATCGAATCTGACGGCCTGGCCGCCTGCCGGGGCGCGCAAAACGGCGGTTACGACCTGATTCTGTGCAACCCGCCTTATGTGAATGCCGCCAGCATGGCCGCGCTGCCGGCCGAGTTTCGCGCGGAACCGGCGCTGGCACTGGCCGGAAACATGCACGGCGGAAGCGACGGCATGGACTTCATTCGAAGCCTTTTTCTAAACGCCGCCACGCAAATGAACGAAAATGCGGTACTGGTGCTGGAAATCGGCAATGAACGCGAGAATTTTGAGCGTGCCTTCCCGCAGCTTGAACCGCTCTGGTTTGAAACCAGCGCCGGCAGTGACCAGGTGATGCTGCTCACACGGGAACAGCTGATTTAAACCCTGGCACGGCAACAGCTGGCGGCGGCTTTTTGGCCCGCCGGCTTTTTTTTGATGGGCAAGCATGGCCTGTCCCCTATTTTTTCCTTGAGTCTTTTGACATGATTACCCTTAAAAACGTGGTGCTGCGTCGCGGCGCCAAAGTGATTATCGACGGCGCGTCTGTCACCCTCAACCCCGGCGAGAAAATCGGCCTGGTCGGGCGCAATGGGGCGGGCAAGTCCACGCTGTTTGCCATGCTCAACGGCTCCATCCATGAAGACGGCGGCGAATTCTCCATCCCGGCTCAGTGGAGCATGGCGCAGGTCGCGCAGGACATGCCTGAGACCGAGCAGAGCGCCACCAGCTATGTGGTCGATGGCGACGTGGTGCTGCTGGCGGCCCAGGCCGAGGTGCATGCCGCCGAAGCCAGCGGCGATGGCGACCGCATGGCCCATGCCTACATGGACCTGTACGACTCGGGCGCGCACGACGCGCAGGCGCGGGCGCAGGCCCTGATTCTGGGCCTGGGCTTCAAGGTCGGCGAGCTTGACAACCCGGTCAACAGTTTTTCCGGCGGCTGGCGCATGCGGCTGCAGCTGGCGCGCGCGCTGATGTGTCCGTCCGATCTGCTGCTGCTCGATGAACCGACCAACCACCTGGACCTGGACGCCCTGGTCTGGCTGGAAGCCTGGCTCAAGCGCTACCAGGGCACCATGCTGGTGATCAGCCATGACCGCGAGTTTCTCGATGCCGTAACCGACGTGACGGTGCATATTGAAAGCGCCAAGCTAACGCGCTACGGCGGCAACTACAGCAAGTTTGAAGACCTGCGCTCCGAGCAAATGGCGCTGCAGCAAACCGCTTTCAGCAAGCAGCAGGACAAGATCGCCCACCTGCAAAAGTTCATTGCCCGTTTCAAGGCCAAGGCCAGCAAGGCCAAGCAGGCACAAAGCCGCGTCAAGGCGCTGGACCGCATGGAGAAAATCGCGCCGCTGCTGGCCGAAGCCGACTTCACCTTCGAGTTCAAGGAACCGGCGAACCTGCCCAACCCCATGCTGGCGATGCAGAACGCCTACTTCGGCTACCCGGCGCCCGAGGACGCACCGGAAGGCACGCCGCCCACCGTCATCGTGCAAAACGTCAGCAAGTCGGTACTGGCCGGCCAGCGCATCGGCATTCTGGGCGCCAACGGCCAGGGTAAATCGACGCTGGTGAAAACCGTGGCACGGGCTCTGGCCCCGATCAGCGGCGACATGACCGAAGGCAAGGGCCTGAACATCGGCTACTTTGCCCAGCAGGAACTTGACGTGCTGCGCCCGGCCGACAACCCGCTGGAGCACATGATCCGCCTCGTCAAGGAGGTCACCGCCGCCGGAAAGATCGGCAACCAGCCGACCCGCGAGCAGGATTTGCGCAGCTTTCTGGGCATGTTCAATTTTGGCGGCGACATGGTCAAGCAGGCCGTGGGCAGCATGAGCGGTGGCGAAAAAGCCAGATTGGTGCTGTGCATGATCGTCTGGCAGCGCCCCAACCTGCTGCTGCTCGATGAGCCAACCAATCACCTGGACCTGGCCACGCGCGAGGCGCTGTCGATGGCGCTCAATGAATTTGAAGGCACCGTCATGCTGGTCAGCCACGACCGTGCGCTGCTGCGCGCCGTCTGCGACGAGTTCTGGATGGTCTCGCAAGGCGGCGTGGCGCCGTTCGACGGCGACCTGGACGACTACCAGAAGTATTTGCTGGACCACGCCAAGCGCATGCGCGAGGAAGCCAAAAAATCTGGCGGCAACGCCGTTGCACCGGTTGCATCCGCTACGAAAACAGTAGCTGAAAGCACACATTCCACGGGGGCCAAAGACACTTCTGATGCCAAAAAACCAGTCAGCAAGAAAGACGAGGCGCAGCGCCGCCAGCAGCAGTCGGATGCGACCAGGCCGCTGCGCAAGGAGCTGGAAAAAATCGATCAGAAAATGCAGGCCCTGGGTACTGAAAAAGGCAACCTGCAAGCCCTGCTGACCACGAGCACCGCCCCTTCGGAAATCGCCCAGACCGGCAAGCGCCTCAAAGCCATTGACGCCGACCTGGGCGCGCTGGAAGAGCGCTGGCTGGAGTTGACCGAACAGATTGAAGCCGCTACGGTGTAGGCTCAAGCCACCCCGGTTTTCATCGACTTTTGCAAGGACACTGACCCATGCCGACTGCCCTGCACATGGCTGACAACGACGCAGCGCTGCAAGCCGCCGTCAAACGCAGCCGCAAGCTGCTCAACAAGCGCGCCATCGTCGCCGCGGCAGCCAGCGCCGTGCCGGTGCCGGGGCTGGATTGGGCGGTGGATGCGGCCATGCTGTCCAAACTGATTCCTGAAATCAACAAGGAATTTGGCCTTACACCGGCCCAGCTTGATCAGCTCGACCCGACCAAGCGCGAGCAGGTTCAGAAAGCCGTCACCCTGGTTGGCTCGGTGCTGATTGGCAAACTCATCAGCCGAGATCTGGTGATCAAAGCGGCCACCAAAATCGGCATGCGCCTGACCACCAAGCAACTCGCCAAATACGTCCCCTTTGCTGGCCAGATCGTCGCCGCCACCGTGGGCTACGCTGCGATTCGCTACCTCGGCGAAGAGCATATGAAGGATTGTGTTCGGGTGGCGAGACAGGCTCAACTGGAGGTGCCGTTGCTGGGACACTCGGCTTGAAATTGGATGGCAGGCAAAGGTGACAGGCAAATAAAAAAGGGCCTGACTTTTCAGTCAGGCCCTTCAAATTTGGTGGGACCTGCGGGGGTCGAACCCACGACAAACGGATTAAAAGTCCGCTGCTCTACCAACTGAGCTAAGGTCCCATGAATTGCTTCTTGGATGCACTGCATGACTGCAGCACAGCCTCAAATTATAGCGTCATTTTTTTGCGCTTTGCAAACTAGCCGGCAATTTTATTCAGCACCCAGCCGGTTGCGCACAAACCAAAGGTCGAGGTAACGCTCACCACTGAGCCATAGCCGTGGCAATTGAGGCTGCCATCGGCTTGCGCGGCGGCATCGCACATGACCGGCTCCCTATTCTGCGCCGCGTTGTCAGCTGCGCCCAATGAACTCTCGGCCGCGGGCTGCATCACCGGTTCACGACTGAACACACAGGCCACGCCCATCTTTTTCCGGTCGCGGGCCGCGCCATGCTCCTTGCGCAAGCGGTAGCGCAGCTGCGCCAGCAAGGGGTCGTGCGTGACCAGCGACAGATCTTCAATATCAACGCGGTGCGCCAGCCGCTTGCCGCCCGCGGCGCCCACGCTGATGAAAATAATCTTGTTCCTAATGGCCCAGGCGGCCATTGCGGTTTTGGCCCTGACCTGATCGCAGGCATCGATCACGGCAAACTGGCTCAAGGCCATTTCGCCATCAAGCCCCAGCAGGGCCGGCCAGTTCGCAGCATCGACAAACTCTTCAATGCAGTCGACCCTGCATTCGGGATTGATCTGCGCGATGCGCTCGCGCATGGCCTGCACCTTGGCCTGGCCCAGCGTGCTGCCCAGCGCATGAACCTGGCGGTTGATGTTGGACTCGGCAATGTGGTCCAGGTCGACCAGTGTCAGGCGGGCCACGCCGCTGCGCGCGGCCGCTTCGGCGGCCCAGGAGCCCACACCGCCCACGCCCACCACCACCAGATGCGCCGCACGAATGCGCCGGGCACCCGCCGTGCCATACAGCCGCGCCAGCCCGCCAAAGCGCCGTTCAAGGTCGGCGGGCAGGACGTCTGCGGGCAATGTCATGCGGGTGAAACCAGGTATCTCTAAAGCGTGCGCTCAAGCCGCCAGATCTGGAATTTCAAGCCGGCGACGGCGCCGGCCAGTATGGCGGCCAGCGCCACAAAGCTGGTGGCGCTCAGGGTCGAAATGCCCGACAGGCCCTGGCCCACGGTGCAGCCCATCGCGGTTACGCCGCCCACTCCCATCAGCGTTGCCCCGACCAGATGGCTGGCAGTGTCCTGTGCGTCACGAAAACCCTCCCAGCGAAAGCTGCGTGACACCAGCGAATACACCGCCGAGCCGGCCACCATGCCAAACACCGACACAATGCCCAGCGTCAGCACCTTGCTTTTGTCGCTGAAAAACATGAACCAGTCCAGCGTATAGGCGACCGGCGATACAAAACTCATGGCCTCTGCCCGGCCGGAATTGGTGGCCACAAAAGCCTCCTGCAGCGTTTCGGGGTGTTCCGCCACATAGCCGAGATGGCCACTGACCCACCAGGTGGCCGCGATCACGGCACCGATGCCAAGACCCGCCAGCAGGTTGTCAAAGCGGCGGAAATCAGGGCTGCTCAGCGCCCACGCGATCAGCCCCAGGCCAATCAGCAGCGCCAGGCCCAGACCGGCAACAGCCGGGGCCACGCTCAATGTGCCAGCCAGCCAGTTGGGCAAGGCCGCATTGCTGGTGAATTCCATCGCCACCCGGTCCACCGAGGCCACCCGCAGCACCGCCGTAATGCCCTTGAGCGTGGCAAAGGCGGCAATGCCCATCACGGCAAATACCACCAGCGATTTCAGGCTGCCGCCGCCAATGCGCACCAGGGTTTTGCTGCCGCAGCCCGATGACAGCACCATGCCAAAGCCAAACATGCCGCCACCGACGAGCGCCGACAGCCAGATGAAACGGCTGGAGGCGTAGAGCGTTTTGGCCGGGTCAATCTGGCCCGCGGCCGCGAGGCCGAAGAAACCAATCATTGCCACACCAATCGCCATGCCCCACATGCGCATGCGGGTCCAGTCGCCCATGTTGACGATGTCGCTGACAGCGCCCATGGTGCAAAAATGGGTGCGCTGGGCAATGGCACCAAAAATCATGGCTAGAAAAAACCCCGCCCAGAGAACCTGGGCGGTAAGTGTGCTGAGCGTGTGGGTTCCGGCAATATCCATTCCCGGATTTTAAGTGGGAATGGAGAGGCAGAACCCGCCGCTGGCCTACTTGAGCCTGGTAAGGCGCTCTTTTGCCACCGAGGCAGCTTCAGACTGCGGATAAGCCTTCACGAGGTCTTCCAGGCTTTTGCGGGCGGCCCTGGTGTCCTTGAGTTCAACCTGGCAGTTGGCCAGCGACAGCAGGGCTTCGGGCGCGCGCATGTGCTCGGCATCGGTGGCAACCAGTGTCCTGAAATTGGTGACCGCTTCCCGGTAGTTGCGGGATGCGTACTGGGCATTGCCCAGCCAGAACAGCGAAGAGCTTCGGTAGCCGGTTTGCGGATAGCGCTTGAGGAAATTGACAAAACCGGTTTGCGCCGTCACAAAGTCGCCCTTGCGAAGCGTGGCCAGCGCCGCCTCAAACTCCTGCGACTCCGCAGGCTCGGCCACAAACTCCCGGCCGTCCACCGTGACCTTGCCGGGTTCAAACTTGCGCAGGCGCTCGTTCACGCCCTGGCTCAGGTCTTTCTGGGTACGCTGCATGTCGGCGACGCCGCGTGCCAACTGCTCATTTTGCCCGCGCAGATTGGCCAGTTCATTGCGCAAGGTTTCAATCTGATTGGAAAGATCGAGCACGCTGCGGCGAAGCTGGGCGTTGTCATCGGTGTTTCTTTTCAGGTCATCGGCCATGCGCTGCTGGGAGGCATCCACCTTCTGCCGCAAATCCAGGATGGCCCTGCGCGCTTCGTCGTCATCAAGCAGGCCGGCATGGGCGTGGAAGGCCAGTGCGCAGGCCGCTACCGCCAGGGCGGCTCTGAAGGGTTTCACGACTCGCATTCCGGCTTAACGGTAGTTGAGTTCGGCGCGGCGGTTCTTGGCCATGGCCGCCTCATCCGAGCCCGATGCAGCCGGCTTTTCCTTGCCAAAGCTCACCGCCTCCACCTGGGCATCCGGGACCCCCAGCAAACCCAGGGCGCGGCGCACCGCTTCAGAACGTTTTTGTCCCAGTGCCAGGTTGTACTCACGGCCGCCGCGCTCGTCGGTGTGCCCTTCAATCGCCATCTTGCGGGACTTGTTGGCCGTCAGGTACTTCGCATGCGCCTCAATCGTGGTCTGGAATTCGGGCTTGACCACATAGCTGTCGAAATCGAAGTAAATGACTTTGGCGGTGTTGGCAGGTCCCGCGCCAGAGACATCCGAGCCCGCAATCTGCACCGGGGCCACCGCCCTGCCCGCCGCGCCCGCGGCATCGTCAGCCTGCCTGGCACCGGCTGTCCTGTCCTCCACGGGCACGTCATTGAGTTTGACATCGGAGCCACAGGCCGACAGCGTGACCGCAAGAACAAGGGACGAAAGGATGGAAAAAAAGATGCGCTTCATGAATAACCTTTACTAAAAACAAAAAAATAATAGCGCACCTGGCTGTGCCGGGAGCGCCCCGGGTTATCGCGGAAAGGGACCCCAATCGGGCTCGCGGATGTCGCCGGCCACGCCCGCCAGTCTGGCTTTGATCTTGCCGTCCAGAGTGGTGGTCATCAGCGCTTCCCGGCCCTGCTGCTGGGTCGCATACACAACGAGTCGGCTGTTGGGCGCAAAACTCGGGCTCTCGTCCGCAGCGGTGTCGGTGATTTGAGTGACCGTGCTGCTGGCAAGTTCCATCACCTGCAGCTTGAAGGCCCCACCGACCCTGGAAACATAGGCGAGCCAGCGCCCATCAGGACTGACTGCCGGCGATATGTTGTAACTGCCGGTAAACGTGACCCGCTCAGGGTTGGCGCCGGTAGGACTCATGCGGTAAATCTGGGGAGCGCCGCCACGGTCGCTGACAAAATAAATGAAACGGCCATCGGGCGAAAAAGCCGGTTCGGTATCGATGCTGGACGACTGGGTCAGCCGGCGCGGCTCGCCGCCGTTGAGGCCTATCGCGTAAATCTGCGAGCCGCCTTCACGGCTAAGGGTGGCGACCAGCTGCTTGCCGTCCGGCGACCAGGCCGGCGCGCTGTTGGAGCCTCTGAAATTGGCCAGCAAGCGGCGCTTTCCAGTGGCCACATCGTGCGAATAAATCACGGGTTTACGCGATTCGAACGAGACATAAGCCAACTGCGACCCATCGGGCGACCAGGACGGCGAAATAATCGGCTCCGGGCTGGTCAACGCCGACTGCGCCCCCTCCCCATCGGAATCGGCCACCCACAGGTTGTAGCGCTGCGCCGCCTTGGTGACATAGGCAATCCGGGTCGAGAAAATCCCTTTTTCGCCCGTCAGTTTCTCGTACACATAATCCGAAATACGGTGCGCCGCCAAACGCAGATCGGTTGCCCGCACGGTAAAGCTCTGGCCGCCCAGGTCCTGCCCCCTCACAATGTCCCACAGCCGAAGGCGCACATCAAAGCGGCCATCGGCAAGGGGCGACACACTGCCGGTCACCATCGCATCGGCGCCCTTTTGGCGCCACACTGCCAGGTCTGGCCGGGTGTTTTCGTCGGCCACGATGCCCGCGGTGTCGATCGAGCGAAACATGCCGCTGCGTTCAAGGTCGGCCTTGACAATCGCGCCGACTTTTTGTGGCGCCTGCGCTTCGCCCCGAAAGCTTGCGATTGCGATGGGCAACTGGGTCATGCCGACACCGGACACTTCAACGCGAAACTGCGCGAACGCGGAAGACGCACCCACAGCCAGCAGACTGACCACAGCGCGACGGTTCATTAAATGTGTCATGTTCATAAAAATATTGAAAGAGTACGGTTTTTACCCTGAACGAGGCCAAAAACTGGCAACGCAATTGCGACAGTTTGTCGCTGGTTCATCAGGCATAAGCGGATTGGGGTACAAAGTCCGCAATAAGTTCTTGACTTCTTACTCAAGGCCGCGCTTGCCCGACGCGCCCTGATTCAACAACCACAATTTAAGGTAGCGGTAGTAGGTACCTTCTGCGATTGAAATGGCAAGCACCAGGCCGAGCCGCCCGTCCAGAAAGCCAAGACGCAAAAAATAGGTCCGGACAAAGGCCCACACACCATGCGCAAACGCGGTTGTCAGACTGGCGTTTTTGCCCTTGTTGAGCAGCGTTTGCGCGCCCGCGCTGGAGTAGCGGTTGGCTTTGTCCAGCACCGCCTCAAAATCCCGGTAGCTCTCGTGCCGCAAGGCCGATTGGAGGCTCCCCACAGGCCCTGCCGCGAGAACTTTTTCATGCACCAGATCATTGGAAAAGGTAGCCCGTGTCCGGCGGAAAAGACGGGTGACGCGGTCCGGATACCACCCGGAGTGGTGCATGTACTGGCCGCAAAAACTGGAGAGGCGGGGGAAACTGTAGGCATCAAACTGCGGTGCCCGCAGCACCGCCTGGATTTCCCTGGCCAACTCCTCGGTGACCTGTTCATCAGCATCTATGGACAGCACCCACTCAGACGATGCAAGCGCAAGCGCCCTGTTCTTCTGGATGCCGAATCCTTGCCAGTCGGTGGCGACGGTAACCTCTGCGCCCAAACTCCGGGCAATCTGCACGGTGTCGTCCGTACTGCCGGAGTCGACCACCACCACCTGATCTGCGAACCGTACCGAGCGCAGACACGCTTCAATATTGTGGGCCTCGTTTTTTGTGATTACCGTAACGGACAAGCTTGCCAACAACTACCTCTTTGATGCCCCGAGGGCAAAATTGCCCCCGAACTACCTGACTTTGAGACTTTGCAGCATAGCAGAGTGACCCGTTGCATGATCGGCCAATGCGAAAACGGAATCATCGATAATGCGCCATATTCATCAGGCGACCCCTGCGACAATTTTGCTGAAAAATACGATCAATGTTCGCCTTGTCATCATCTGCATGGCAGCTGCCTCGGTGGGCTTGTCGATGGTCATTGTCAGCATTGCCAAATTCCTGCTCCTGCTCTGCGGGCTGACCACGCTGCTCCTCAGCCGGCGGAATCAGCAGGGAATTCAGCCCCCGCCGACCCGCTTCACGCATATAGCCGTGCTGCTGTGCCTGCTCGCATTTGCGGCAAGCCTGCTTTGGTCCATAGCTCCGCAGGCCGACGCCCTCGCCTCCTTGGCCAAGTACGGCAAACTGCTTGTCATTGTCTTGATGGTCAGCCTGATTCGCGACCGGCGCGAGGCCACCTATGCGCTGGGTGCCTTTGTAGTGGCGCAGGTTTTTCTTGTCGCAAGTTCGTGGATGCTATTTTTTCGGCTGCCAGTACCGTGGGCAAGCTCCAACATGGCAGCTTCCCATTACGCAGTCTTCTCGAGTTACCTTGACCAGGGCATCATCAGCACGGTATTCGCGGCAGTCTGCTGGCATTTGCGGGAGCTGGCCCCCGGGCGGTTTGGCAAAAACGCGGCAGTTCTTCTGGCTCTGGCGGCCCTGCTCAATGTGCTGTTTGTATTGGATGGCCGCAGTGGACAGGTTGTGGCCATCGCCTTGCTGTCAGTTGCCATCATGTGGCAGCTTCCCGGCAAGTACCGCGCTGCAGTTGTAGTGTTGCCCTTTTTGCTGGCGCTTGGCCTGTTCTTGAGTTCGACAAAGGTGCGGGAACGACTGTCGCTCGTCAAAACAGAGGCAAGCTCTTACTCGACCCAAGGGGTGTCCAGCACCTCGACCGGCTTGCGGCTTGGCTACTGGCGGCAGGCACTCACCGTCATTTCGGAGCGCCCCCTGATTGGGGCCGGCGTGGGCTCGTGGAGGAGCGAGCACAACCGGCTGCAACGCATTCAAAATCCCGCGCACCAGGATATCCATGGCGTTGGAACTCCGCACCAGGAATACCTCCAGTGGGGTGTGCAATTGGGAATTCCGGGCATCCTGCTATTTTGCGGCCTGATGCTTTCCATGCTGAAAGACACCTTGCGAATGGAAAAACCCTATGCGCGCGCAGCGCAGTCCGCTTTACTGGCGTTTGCCGTTGCCTGCCTGTTCAACTCGTCGCTCTACGACGCCATGATCGGAGATTTTTTCTGCGTCGTCGTCGGCTTGCTGCTGGCATTGGGACTGAGCAAAGCATCCCATGAGGTCGTCGCAACACCTGAACTCAAGCCAGCACCGTGACGCAAGCGATGGAGAAAAGCACCGCCGCACCGGCCGAAAAACGCAGCCTTTTGCGACGCGTAGCGCGGGTCTGGCCTTATTTCGGCGGCTCGCGCGCGGGCTGGGCGCTGGCGATTGGTGCGACCATTGCCGCTTCGGCGACCGAGCCTTTTGTTCCCGCCCTGCTCAAGCCGCTACTGGACCGCGGTTTTCAGCGCGATTCATTCAACCTCTGGCTGGTGCCACTGGCCTTGATGCTGCTCTTTACCGTGCGGGGTGCCTCCGGGTTCCTGGCGCAATTTGCCCTGGCCAAGGTCACCAACGATGGCTTGCTTCGATTGCGCAGGGCCATGTTTGGCAAGCTGCTGAGCGCGCGGCTCAATCTGTTTGCCGACCAGAGTTCCAGCGCCATCGCCAACACGGTCGTGTACGAGGTTTTCAACGGGTCTTCCATGCTGATCAACGCGCTCATGAAGCTGGCGCGGGATGTGCTGACGCTGCTGGCGCTGATTGGCTACCTGGTCTACCTGAACTGGAAGCTGACACTGGTGGTGGCCCTGCTGTTCCCGGCGGTGGCATTTGTCATCCAGAACCTGTCGCGCCGGCTCTACAGGTTGACCCGGGAAAGCCAGACCGCCACCGATGAGCTGGCCTATGTGGTCGAAGAAAACGTCATGGCGCACCGCGATGTCCGCCTGCATGGGGCCCAGGCCAGCCAGGCCAGCCGTTTCGACCTGTTGAGCAATACCCTGCGCCGCCTGTCCATGAAGTCAACCGCCGCCTATGCCGGCATGAGTGCCATCACCCAGGTGCTGGCGGCCATGGCGCTGTCGGCGGTCATCTCGATTGCGCTGCTGCAAAGCGCCGAAAACACGACTACCGTGGGCGGTTTTGTGGCCTTTGTGACGGCCATGCTGCTGTTGATTGCGCCGGTCAAAAGCCTGTCGGACGCGGCCACACCCGTGACCCGTGGACTCGCTGCGCTTGAACGCGGGCTTGACCTGATGGGCCTGACCGAAGACGAGGCCGGTGGAACCTTTATGAAGACCAGAGCCACTGGCGACATTGAGTTTGCCAACGTCAGTGTGGTTTATAAAACGGATGCGGCGCCTGCGCTGAACCAGGTCAGCCTCAGCATCCGGTCTGGTGAAACGCTGGCGGTCGTCGGCGTTTCAGGCTCTGGCAAAACAACGTTGGTGAACCTGCTGCCCCGATTCGTCGAACTGAGCTCCGGCAGCATCCACCTGGACGGCCAAGAGATTCGGACCTGGGATTTGCCGTGCTTGCGATCGCAGTTTGCTTTTGTCAGCCAGCATGTGGTGATGCTCAACAGCAGCATTGCCGTCAACGTGGCGCTGGGCCAGGAGATTGACCGGGAGCGGGTGGTGGAATGCCTGAAGGCGGCCAATTTGGCGGCCTTGCTGGCCAGCCTGCCCGAAGGCATTGACACGGTCCTTGGCCACAATGCCATGCAACTGTCGGGGGGCCAACGCCAGCGGCTCGCAATTGCCCGCGCTCTTTATAAAGATGCGCCCATTCTTGTGCTGGACGAGGCCACCTCGGCGCTGGATACCGAGTCGGAGCTTGCCGTGCAGGAGGCCGTCAAGCGTCTCACCGCCAACCGCACGTCGCTGGTCATTGCCCACCGCCTGTCCACGGTGCAACACGCCGACCGCATCATCATGATGGATGCCGGCAGAATTATCGAATCCGGCAGTCACAGCGAGTTGCTCGCCAAAAACGGGGCTTATGCCCACCTGTACCGGCTCGGCTTCCAGTCGGCATGACTGCCCGGCGCCACATCCCTATACTCCAGCAAATTCAATCCCTCAAGGCTTACCCGGATGAGCGTCTCAATCAGTGGCTTTACCTTTATACGCAATGGCGTAGAACTGGCGTTTCCTTTTGAGGCCTCGATTCGTTCCCTGCTGCCGCTGGTCGATGAGTTCGTGGTGGCGGTTGGCAAGGGGTCTGACGATACGCTGGCGCGGGTGCGGGCGATTGCCGATCCCAAGATCAGAATCATCGAAACCCTGTGGAACGAGCGCATGGCCGACCGGGGCTTTGTCTATGCGCAGCAGAAAATGATTGCGCAGTATTCCTGCACCGGCGACTGGGCGTTTTACCTCGAGGGCGACGAGGTCGTGCACGAGGACGAATTGGCCGCCATACGCGCCTGCGTTGAGCACCATCATGCCAACCCCGCGGTGGAAGCCCTGGTTTTTGACTACCACCATTTCTATGGCTCGCCCGACTGGATTTCCATCAGCCCCGGCTGGTACCGGCGCGAATGCCGCCTGATCCGCAACACCATTCGCAGCTATGCGCCCGATGGCCAGTACTGGCTCGTTACCACCGACCACAAACGCGGCCGCAATCCGCAGGCTGCGCTGGCCAATGCCCACATCTACCACTACGGCTGGATACGGCGCAACGAAGAGATGCAGAAAAAACTCGACCAGGTGAGCAAGTACTGGGCAACCTCCGCCACACAAATTACCTATAGCCAGTTTGACCGCCGGGCTCTCGTGCCGTTTCAGGGCACGCACCCGCTGGCGGTGAAGCAGTGGCTGACGACCGAGGCCGAACCGGTCTTGAACATCGACCCCGCCTACAAGCCGACGCCCAAAGAGAACAAGTACCACCTGATGCGGCAGATTGAAACATTGACGGGCCTGGATTTCAGCCGCAAGCACTTCAAGCTCGTGGCCTGACTTCCATCGCGGCTATCGGCCCGTCACTGCTCAATTGCTGGCGCCAAGGGCAGAAAAATACACGGTCAGCTGCCTGGCGGCAATCTCGGGCCACTGAAAATTCGCGGCAAACTCCCTGGCGCCATGCGTTAGTTGCTCTCGCAAACCGGCTTGGTCAAGTACCCTCCCAATAGCGTCGGCCAGTTTGGCCGCGTCTCGCGGGTCGTCAAGAATCATCGCATTGAC
>NZ_JANOAL010000096.1:0-3842 GCF_031411155.1 Polaromonas sp.
TACTGATGTGGCGGACGGCGCTGACGATGACGCTGGCTGCGAGGTCAGCATCAACCTGATTCCGCATACCGTTCAGAGCACGGCGCTGGGCCAGCTCGGCAAAGGCTCCCGCGTCAACCTTGAAATCGACCTGATCGCGCGCTACGTCGAGCGTATGCTCAAAGACACCCCTACCCACGGAAAAACCCCATAATGCCCATCGCCATTTCTCCCGTTGAAGAGATCGTTGCCGACATGCGCGCCGGTCGCATGGTTATTTTGATTGACGAAGAGGACCGCGAAAATGAAGGCGACCTGATTCTGGCCGCAGACCATGTGAGCGCAGAAGCCATCAATTTCATGGCCCGTTTTGGCCGTGGCCTGATTTGCCTGACGCTGACGCGCGAGCGCTGCGAACTGCTGCAGCTGCCGCCCATGGTCGCGCGCAACGGCACCAAGATGGGCACGGCCTTCACCGTCTCGATTGAAGCGGCCGAAGGCGTGACCACCGGCATTTCGGCCGCCGACCGGGCCCGTACGGTGCAGGCCGCCGTGGCCAGGAACGCCAAGGTCAGCGATTTGGTGCAGCCGGGCCACATCTTTCCGCTGCAGGCGGTGGATGGCGGTGTGCTGATGCGCGCCGGCCACACCGAGGCCGGCTGCGACTTGGCGGCCATGGCGGACTGCTCGCCCGCTTCCGTCATCTGCGAAATCATGAAGGACGACGGCACCATGGCGCGTCTGCCCGACTTGCAACTGTTTGCCGCAGAGCATGGCCTGAAGATCGGCACCATTGCCGATTTGATTGAGCACCGCAGCCGCAACGAGTCGCTAATCACCAAAATTGGCAGCCGCACGCTGCAAACCGCCTTTGGCGAATTCACCACGCACGCCTTCAAGGACATCCCGGGCCAGGGCTTGCACCTGGCGCTGGTCAAGGGCCAATGGCAAGCCAATGACGCGGTGGCCGCACGCGTGCATGAGCCCTTGTCGGTGCTGGATGCGCTCGAAGTCAAGCGGTCCATGCACTCCTGGAGCCTGGACCAGAGCCTGAGACACATTGCCGACGAAGGCAAGGGTGTGGTCGTGCTGCTGAACTGCGGTGAAAGCGCGGCGCAGTTGCTGGCGCAGTTTGAAGGCACCGCACGCCCCAGCCAGGCACCGGAGCGTGGCCGCATGGACTTGCGCACCTACGGCGTCGGCGCGCAGATTTTGCGTGAATGCGGCGTGCACAAAATGAAACTGATGGGCAACCCGCGCCGCATGCCCAGCATGACGGGCTACGGCCTTGAGATAGTTGGCTACATCGCCGCCAAAGACTGAATCAATCAATAACCACCCAAGAGGAATTCATCGTGTTTGGTGCAGAAAAAGGCTCGGCCGACAAGCTTGACGGCAAAAAACTTTCCATTGGCATTGTGCAGGCACGCTTTAACGAAAGCATTACCAATGCCCTGGCCGAGGCGTGCAAGCAGGAACTGGCCGCGCTGGGGGTGGACGACAAAAATATCAGGCATGTCAAGGTGCCCGGCGCGCTTGAGGTGGCCAGCGCCCTGCAGGCCCTGGCCGAGAGCGACAAGTACGACGCCCTGATTGCCCTGGGCTGCATCATTCGCGGCGAGACCTACCACTTTGAGCTGGTGGCCAATGAAAGCGGCGCGGCCGTGACGCGGCTGGCGCTGGACTACCAGTTGCCGATTGCCAACGCGATATTGACGACCGAGAACCCGATGCAGGCGCAGGCCCGCCAGGTTGACAAAGGCCGCGAAGCCGCGCGCGTTGCCGTTGAAATGGCCAACCTGCTTGATGAACTTGCCTGAGCCCTGCTCCAAACTTCTTTTTTACCCGACTGGCGCTTAATGGCTGAACCGATCACCAAACCCAAACGACCCCCGCAAACCCGTACCGGACTGACCGACACCGGCGTCAAGAAGGCGGCCGACAAATCGGCGCGCACCCGTTCGCGCGAGTTCGCCCTGCAGGCCTTGTACCAGCACCTGGTGGGCCGCAATGGCGCCGATTCGATAGACGCTTTCACCCGCGACCTGGTCGGTTTTCACAAGGCAGACTCGGCCCATTACGATGCGCTGCTGCACGGCTGCATCGACGGCGCACCTGCGCTGGATGCGGCCATCCTGCCTTTGCTGGATCGGCCCATGGCCGAAATCTCCCCGGTCGAGCATGCGGTGATGTGGATAGGCGCTTACGAGTTCAAGAATTGCCTGGACGTGCCCTACCGCGTCGTGATCAATGAGTGCATTGAACTGGCCAAGGCCTTTGGCGGCACCGACGGCCACAAATACGTCAACGGCGTGCTGCACCAAATGGCGCCGTCATTGCGCGCCGCCGAAGTCGCCGCCGACAAAGCCCGCTAGACGCCGCCCTGGCGCGCCAACCCCGAAAGACCCGCCGTGAAAATTGCCCAGAGGGCTCAGCGCATTGAGCCGTTTTATGTCATGGAGGTGGCCAAGGCCGCCTCGGCGCTGGCGCAGGAATTTGCCCACACCGCCTCACCCATGATCTTTTTGAACATAGGCGAGCCCGACTTTACCGCGCCGCCGCTGGTGCAGCAGGCCGCTGCACGCGCCATCGCCGAGGGCAACACGCAGTACACCCAGGCAACGGGTTTGCCGGCACTGCGCGAACGCATCAGCGACTGGTATGCCTCGCGCTTTGGCGCGCAGGTGGCCCCCAGCCGCATCATCATCACGGCCGGCGCTTCTGCCGCACTGCAGCTCGCCTGCCTGGCCTTGATCGAGGCCGGCGATGAAGTCCTGATGCCCGACCCGAGCTATCCCTGCAACCGGCATTTTGTCAGCGCGGCCGAGGGCAAGGCGGTGCTGATTCCGACCACGGCAGACGAGCGCTTTCAGCTGACCGCTGCCAAGGTGCAAGCCGCCTGGAATGACAGGACACGCGGCGTGTTGCTGGCGTCGCCCTCCAACCCCACCGGCACATCGATCGCCCCCGGAGAATTGCAGCGCATCCATGAGTTTGTGCACGGCCGGGGCGGTATCACCCTGATTGATGAAATCTACCTCGGCCTCAGCTATGAGGAACACTTTGGCCACACGGCGCTGGCCATGCCTGGTGAGTTGGGCCAGAGCGTCATCAGCATCAACAGCTTCAGCAAATACTTCAACATGACGGGTTGGCGGCTGGGCTGGCTGGTGGTGCCCGAAGCGCTGGCTCCGGTGATTGAGCGGATTGCACAAAACCTGTTTATCTGTGCCAGCACCGTGGCGCAACATGCGGCGCTGGCGTGTTTTGAGCCCGACAGCCTGCAGGAATACGAGCGCCGCCGCGCCAAGTTCAAGGCCAGGCGCGACTACTTCATCCCCGAACTGAATCGCCTGGGCCTGACGGTGCCGGTGATGCCCGACGGCGCTTTTTATGCCTACGCCGACTGCACCCAGGCAGCCAAAAAACTGGGCATCAGCGGCAGCTGGGACTTTGCCTTTGAGCTGATGAAGCGCGCGCACCTGGCGGTCACGCCGGGACGCGATTTCGGCCACGCCGCCCCAGAACAATTTGTGCGGTTCTCGACCGCGAATTCGATGGCACAGCTCAAGGAAGCCGTGGCGCGGCTGGAGTCTGTGCTTGCCTAGCCAGAATATGACCCATTCAACCGGAGGCGATGACCCTTTCAAGCAAGGGCCGCGGGACTGGCTTTGCCAGACCGCAGGCACAACGGCCCCCCCGGGGGGCAGCGCAGTACGCGCAGCGACCAGCGTGGGGGCCATATTCGGTTGGCCGATCCGGGTCTATTGGGAAGACACCGATGCCGGCGGGATTGTTTTCTATGCCAACTACCTGAAGTTTTTTGAACGTTCGCGCACCGAATGGCTCAGATCACTGGGCAT
>NZ_JANOAL010000097.1:0-27182 GCF_031411155.1 Polaromonas sp.
TCACCGACTTCTGGCTGGAAAAGCCCGCGCCCGACGCGAAGCGGCTGACGGTGTACGCGCTGCTGGACTCGCAGCGCATGACCGGCGCCTACCGCTTTGACATCACGCCGGGCGAGCAGACCACGACCGAGGTGCAGGCCCGCATCTTCATGCGCGGCAGCCAGCAGCCGGGCGCGGAGCAGGCGGTGGTCACGCTGGGCCTGGCACCGCTGACCAGCATGTTCTTCTTTGGCGAGAACCAGCCTTTTCCGGGTCAGAAATCCGGCGACTTCCGGCCCGAGGTGCACGACTCCGACGGCCTGATGATCGCCACCGATGACGGCAAGGGCGGCGGCGAATGGCTGTGGCGACCGCTGCAAAACCCGAGCACGCCGCTGGTGACCTCGTTCGCCGTGAATCGCCTCAAGGGCTTTGGCCTGATGCAGCGCGACCGCGCCTTCAGGAACTACGAAGACACCGAAGCGCGCTACGAGCTCCGACCCAGCGCCTGGGTCACGCCCGTGGGCGACTGGGGCGCGGGCCGGGTCGAACTGCTGCAATTTGCCACGCCCGATGAAACCCACGACAACGTGGTGGCCTACTGGGTGCCCGGGAAAGTGCCGGCGCCGGGAGAATCGATGGCGCTGAACTACCAGATTGCCTGGCAGGGTGCCCAGCAGCAACTGCCGCCCAACGGCTGGGTCACCCAGTCGCGGCGCGGCACCGGCTATTCCAAACTCGGTGCCGAAGCGCAGGCCCAGCAGATCCAGTTCGTGATTGACTTTGCCGGCCCGGCGCTGGATGCCCTGGCCGAAGACGCCCCGGTCAAGGCCATCAGCACGGCCGGCGCCAACGGCCGGGTGCTGGAAAGCCTGGCCTACAAAAACCCCGCCACCGGCGCCTGGCGCATGACGCTGCGCGTACAGCGCCTGAACCCGGCGCAGCCGGTGGAGCTGCGCGCCTTTTTGCAACACGACAACCACACCCTGAGCGAAACATGGACCAACCTGATCACCCCTTGATGCCCGCCAGCGTTCGCAGCCTGGTGCGCGAAGAACGCCACCCGAACGCGATCACGGCGCCGCCCATCCATCGCGGCTTCATGGTGCCGCGGCCCTGGCGCGGCTTCTGGAACAGCATCGGCACCGCCAGCCTGCTCAGGCTCACGCGCCGTGCCGCGCCGGTCCAGGCCGCGCCCGAAGCGAGGGAAGCCTGGCAGCTGGCCGCCGCCCGCCGCCGCACCGTGTTTGTGCTGCTGACCGTGCTGAGCACCGCACTGGCGACCAGCCTGTTTGCCGACATGCAGCCGGACTATGACAACGCCTGGCTGCAGTACGGCCAGATCGGCCTGTTTGCGCTGCTGTCGGCCTGGGTGGTGACCGGCTTCATGACGGCGATGATGGGCTTTTATGTGCTGCTGCGCGGCGACGCGCACAGCCTGTCGGCCAAAAAGGTGGCGCAGCACACGCTGGATGCCAGCGCCCGCACCGCCATCATCATGCCGATCTGCAACGAGGATGTGCGCACCGTGTTTGCCGGCCTGCGCGCCACCTGCGAATCGGTGGCGCTGGCCGGTCACGTCAGGACCTTTGATGTGTTTGTGCTGTCCGACAGCAGCGACCCGGCCATCATCCGGGCCGAACGCGCCGCCTGGGAAGACCTGCGGGCCCAGCTGGCCAACCAGCCGGACCAGCCGCAAATCGAGGTCTATTACCGCCTGCGAAAACGCCGCAGCGACCGCAAGGCCGGCAACGTGGCCGACTTCTGCCGCCGCTGGGGCAAGGACTACCGCTACATGGTGGTGCTGGACGCCGACAGCGTGATGAGCGGCGACTGCCTGGTTTCCATGGTCAAACTCATGGAAGCGAATCCCAGGGCCGGCATCATCCAGACCGCGACCCAGGCGATCGGCCATGTCACACTGCATGCGCGGGCGCAGCAGTTTGCCTCCCGCGTCACGGGCCGCCTGTTCACGCTGGGCATGCAGTTCTGGCAAATGGGTGAGTCGCACTACTGGGGCCACAACGCCATCATCCGCATGGCACCCTTCATGCAGCATTGCGCGCTGGCCCGCATCAAGGGCGCGGGCGGCATGGCCGGCAGCATCCTGTCGCACGACTTTGTCGAAGCCGCGCTGATGCGCCGCGCCGGCTACCACGTGTGGCTGGTCGCCGACCTGATCGGCAGCTACGAGCAGCAGCCGCCCGATTTGCTGGCCGAACTGCAGCGCGACCGCCGCTGGTGCCAGGGCAACCTGCAGAACGCCCGCCTGATCGCCGAGCCCGGCATTCACCCGGTGCACCGCTCGATGTTTGGCACCGGCGCCATGGCCTATTTGTCGGCGCCGCTGTGGCTGTGCTTTTTAACACTGGGCACGGCGCTGTGGCTGTCGGGTTCGCCGATGGTGGCGGACTGGGGCGTGAGCCTGGACCTGCTGCCGGGCGAGCTGCTATCGCTGTGGGGCTGGACCCTCAGCATGCTGTTCCTGCCGCGCATTCTGGGCATCGCCGCCGTGCTGATCAAGCGCCAGCAGCAAAGCTATGGCGGCACCGCCAGCCTGCTGCGCAGCGCCGTGCTGGAGACCGTGATTGCCCTGCTGCAGGCGCCGATCCGCATGCTGGCGCACTCGCTGTTCGTGGTGGTGGCTATGACCGGCCTGAAGCTGGAATGGAAATCGCCCCCGCGCGAAGCCGCTGCCGTGCCCTGGACCCATGCACTGGCGCAGCTGGCGCCCATGAGCGCGGTGATTGCCTTGCTGGCCGTAGGCATTGCCCTGATTGATGCCCGCGCCCTGGTCTGGCTGCTGCCGGTGGGCCTGCCGCTGCTGCTGGCGATTCCGATGACGGTGCTGACCAGCCAGGTCGGTGTCGGCACGGCGATGCGGGCGCAAAACTACCTGCTGATTCCGGAAGAGACCCGCTCACCGGCGGTGCTGCGCCGGGCCTGGCTGCATGCCAGCCGCCGCGTGGCGCCGCAACTGCGAGCCGCCTGACGAGTCAAGCCCGCTTTTGCCAGGGCGTCAAGGGGCCTCTAGAAATTCGATTGTCGGGATGCAGGGCAAGGCGCACGGAGCGCAGTAGGTTATTGGGGTCAGACGCCAATTTCGCTGCGGTGCGTCGCACCGCACCCTTCGGGCGTGCCGAAAGCACGGTGAATTTGGACTCTGACCCCAAAAACCACATGAGGATTCCGAGCACCGCGCAACGCGGCCATGCGCCCGAGAATCGGATTTATAGAGGTCCCCTCAGAACTTCGGCATGCCCTTCATGCCGCCCATGCGCTTCATCATCTTCATCATGCCGCTGCCCTTCATCTTTTTCATCATGCCCTGCATCTGCTCAAACTCATTGAGCAGGCGGTTGACTTCCTGAACCTGCACGCCCGAACCCGCGGCGATGCGGCGCTTGCGGGTGGCCTTGATCAGTTCGGGCTTGCGGCGTTCCAGCGGCGTCATGCTCTGGATGATGCCTTCCTTGCGCTTGATGTCTTTTTCGGCCTTGCCCATATCGACCTGACCGGCCTTGGCGGCCATTTGCGCGGGCAGCTTGTCGAGCAGGCTGGACAGCCCGCCCATGTTTTTCATCTGCTGCAGCTGGCCCAGAAAATCTTCGAGGTCAAAGTTGCTGCCGGACTTGATCTTGGCCGCCAGCTTTTGCGCCGCCGCCACATCCACCCCCGCCGCCACCTGCTCGACCAGCGCGACGATGTCGCCCATGCCCAGAATGCGGCCGGCGTGGCGCTCGGCATCAAACACCTCCAGCCCGTCGATTTTTTCGCTGGTGCCCGAGAACTTGATCGGCGCACCGGTGATTTGCCGCACACTCAGCGCCGCACCGCCGCGCGAGTCGCCGTCGGTCTTGGTCAAAATAATGCCGGTCAGCGGCAGTGCTTCCTTGAAGGCCTTGGCGGTGTTGACCGCATCCTGGCCCTGCATGGCATCGACCACGAACAGGGTTTCAACCGGATTGAGCACCGCGTGCAGTTCCTTGATTTCCGCCATCAAGGCCTCGTCAATCGCCAGCCGGCCGGCGGTGTCGACCAGCAGCACGTCAAAAAAGTGGCGCTTGGCGTAGTCAATGGCGGCGCGGGCGATGTCCACCGGCTTCTGGTCCGGCGTGCTCGGAAACCATTCGGCGCCGGCCTGGGCCGTCACCGTTTTCAGCTGCTCGATCGCGGCCGGCCGGTAGACGTCGCCCGACACCGTCAGCACTTTTTTCTTGCGCTTTTCAATCAGGTGCTTGGCCAGCTTGGCGGTGGTGGTGGTTTTGCCGGCACCCTGCAGGCCGGCCATCAAAATCACGGCGGGCGGCTGCGCCGCCAGGTTGATGTCGCTGACGCCCTGGCCCATGGTGGCGGCCAGCTCGCGGTTGACGATGCCGACCAGCGCCTGGCCGGGCGAAAGCGAACCCATCACCTCCTGGCCCAGCGCCTTGTCCTTGACGCGGGCAATGAAGTCGCGCACCACCGGCAGGGCCACGTCGGCCTCCAGCAGCGCCATGCGCACCTCGCGCAGCATGTCCTGCACATTGGATTCGGTGATGCGGGCCTGGCCTCGCATTTCCTTGACGAGGCGGGAGAGTTTGTCGGTAAGGGCTGAGGCCATGGGACGGCTCCACGGGTGGAGCAAGGGTTAGTGAGGACGCAGGGACGGGCTAAACTGTGGGAATGATTTTAGCTTTGAGCGCCGGGTGGGGTCTTGCAGCAGCGCTGGCGGCAGCGTTGGCCTACGCCGTGCTGGCACTGGCCGCAGCCCGATTGAGTCCGGCCACCCTTCGCGGCCTGTTGCTGGCGGCCTGGCTGCTGCATGCGCTGGCGCTGGCCGACGGCCTGCTGGGGCAGCCGCCGCGCTTTGGTTTTGCGCCCGCCCTGTCCATGACGGTCTGGCTGGTGCTGACGGTTCATGCCATTGAAAGCCGCCTGCTTCCGCAGTTGCAGGCGCACTGGGCGCTGGCCGGGATGGGCAGCGCGGCGGTCCTGCTGTCACTGATTTTTCCCGGCACCAGCTACCCGGTGATTGCCTCGCCCTGGCTGCCGCTGCACTGGGCGCTGGGGATTGCGTCTTATGGCCTGTTTGCGGCGGCGGTGGTCCATGGCTGGCTGATGACCCGCTCCGAGCGCGCCATCCGGCAAGCGGCACCGACCGATACCGGCGTTCCCCTCATGACGCTGGAGCGGCTGACCTTTCGCTTTGTCGAAGCCGGTTTTGTGCTGCTGTCAGCCACCTTGCTGGTGGGCTGGCTGTTTGCCGAAACCCTTTACGGGCCCGGACTGGCCTGGAAATGGAGCCACAAAACCGCGTTCTCGGTGCTGGCCTGGCTGACGTTTGCCGGGCTGCTGATGGGGCGGGCCCGCCTGGGCTGGCGTGGCCGCAAGGCGGTGCGGGTGCTGTACCTGGGGTCTGGCCTGTTGCTGCTGGGTTATGCCGGTTCGCATTTTGTGCTTGAAGTCATTTTGAGGCGGGCATGAAATACCTGTTGGTCGGCCTGCTGATATTCGTCGTGATCTGGCTGTGGCGCCACAACCGCCAGGTTGAACGCCAGCAGGCCGCGCGCGACCGCACGCGTGCCCCTTCCAGCTCAAGCACCGCCGTCACCGAAATGGTGGCCTGCGATGTCTGCCATGTGCACCTGCCGCGGTCCGAGGCGCTGATTGGCACCCAGGGCAAAGGCATCTACTGCAGTGAAGCGCACCGCCGCCAGGCCGGCGATTAGTGGCCGCGCGCCCCGGCATCGGCACCGAATGAAAACGATGGGTAACTAGCCGTGGCAGTGGACTCCATGAACTCCGAAACCAACTCGTGGTTTGGCGCGCTGGAGTCAACCTCCGGGGCCTGGGAGGCCCGGCCCGGACTCGGCTCCTTCGGCCGGCTGTGGCGCGTTTTCATGACGGCCCGGGTGGCGATTGCCGGGGTGCTGGTGGTGCTGCAGGCCGCCATCTACGCGCTGGGCAGCATCACCGACCGCCGCTCCATCGCGGTCAGCATCGCCTACCTGTGCGCCACGCTGGCGGTGCGCTGGTGGGCCAGCCCGCGCCCGCCCGGCAAGACATTTGACGCGCAGTGGGCACTGACGATTGGCGCCGACGTGCTCACCTTTTCCCTGCTGAACTTTCTGCAGTCAACTGGCATCAACTACACGCCGCTGTTCGCCCTGCCGGTGTTGCTGGCGTCAATCCTCGGGCCGATTCTGCTGGCCTTCGGCACCGCTGCCAGCGTCACCCTGCTGCTGCTGGCCGATGCCTGGTGGAGCTCGCAGCACACGCTAAGCGACTTCACCGCCCGCTTCCTGCAGGCCGGCCTGAGCGGCTCCGGTTTTTTTCTGGTGGCACTGCTGGCCAACCAGCTGGCCCTGCGCCTGGCGCGCGAAGAGCAGCGCGCCAAGACCAGCCAGTCGCTGGCGCAAATGCAAACCCAGGTCAATGAACTGGTGATCGAGGCGCTGGTCGATGGGGTGCTGGTGGTTGACCTGAACGGCTTTGTGCGCGCCGCCAATCCGGCCTCCCGCCGCCTGCTGGCCGGCCATGGAGAGACGGTGCGCAGCAGCTCCTTCATGCTGTCCAGCGAGCCCGCCTGGCAGCCGCTGGTCCATCTGATGCACCGCACCTTCACGCAGCGCTCGCCGCAGGAGGCCGACATCAGCCTGCACCATGCGGATCACAACGCCCAGCGCCTGCATGTGCGCACCCGGCTGGCCACCTCGCGCAACGGCAGCGCGCAAAGCCTGTGCGTGATGTTTCTGGAAGACCTGCGCGAGATGGAAGCGCGCGTTCGAACCGAGAAAATGGCGGCCATGGGGCGCATGTCGGCGGCGGTGGCGCACGAAATCAGAAACCCGCTGGCCGCCATTTCCCAGGCCAACGCCCTGCTTGAAGAAGACCTGCAGGGCGCCGGCCAGCGCCAGCTCACCGCCATGGTGCGGCAAAACGCCCAGCGCCTGGCCAAAATTGTTGACGAGGTGCTGGACATCGCGCGGGCCCAGGCCCAGATCCCCACGCCGCAAACCAGCGCACTGCTGCTCGATGACGCGGTGCGACCGATCGCTGCCGACTGGATCACGCAAAATGCCGCGTCGGGGCGGCTGCGCGTCGCCACGCAAGCGGCCGGCGCGGCGGTGGACTTTGAGCCCGAGCATCTGCGGCGCGTCCTGTTCAACCTGCTGGACAACGCCCTGCGTTATGCCAGCCAGGCGGCCGACGCGATTGAAGTCAGCACCCTGATCGTGGGGCCGGGACAGGCCCGACTGTCGGTCTGGAGCGACGGCCCGCCATTGGAGAAATCGGTGCAGGCCCATCTTTTTGAACCCTTTTTCTCGTCGGAAAGCCGCTCCAGCGGACTGGGCCTTTATATATGCCGGGAATTGTGCGAACGCTACGGCGCGCTGATAGGCTATGAGCGCGCGTTGCGCGGCAGCATCGGCGGCAATGAATTTTTCGTGTTGTTTCGGCCCACGACAACCCTGCTCGGCGCCCAGCCGTCATCTTTTGACACAATGCGGGGCTGACGCCATGAACCCGCAAACACCCGCTGCCCCCCAGGCCCGCATCCTCGTCATCGACGATGAGCCGGATCTGCGTACCCTGTACGAGCTGACACTGCTTCGGGAGGGCTACCGCGTCGAGGCGGTCGGCGACCTGTCGCAGGCGCGTGAGCAGCTGAAGGAACAGCGCTTCGACGCCGTCATCACCGACATGCGGCTGCCCGACGGCCTGGGCATTGAACTGTTGCGCGATCTGGTGGCCCAGCAGCGGCCCGAGCGCTGCGTCGTCATCACCGCGTACGGCTCGGCCGAAAATGCGGTCGAGGCCCTGAAGACCGGCGCGTTTGACTACCTCACCAAACCCGTGGACCTCAAGCAGTTTCGCAGTGTCGTCGCGTCAGCCATTCAGGGTACCCGAAACCTGGCCACGGCTGGCAGGGCTGAGCGCAGCCCGGCCGAGCCCGGCACCTCGCCTGCCCCGGCGGCGCCGCCAAAAACCGCCGAAGCCTCGGCCATCCTGCAAAAGCTGGTCGGTGAATCGGCCGTGATGCAGGCCGTCAAGTCCCGCATCGCCAAGGTCGCCGGCAGCATGGCGCCCATCCTGATACAGGGCGAATCGGGCACCGGCAAGGAACTGGTGGCGCGCGCGGTGCATGCCTGCAGCCATCGCGCGGCCGGCCCGTTCGTGGCGGTCAACTGCGGGGCGATTCCGGAAAACCTGCTGGAAGCCGAGTTTTTTGGCGCGCGCAAAGGCGCTTATACCGGTTCGGCGCAAGACCGGCAGGGCTATTTCCAGGCGGCCAAGGGCGGCACCCTGTTTCTGGATGAGATCGGTGATTTGCCGCTGGCGATGCAGTCCAAGCTGCTGCGCGCGATTCAGGAACGCACCGTGCGGCCGCTGGGCTCGGCCCAGGAAGACAGCGTTGACGTGCGCATCGTCAGTGCCACCCACAAGGACCTGGGCGCCGAAGTTCAGGCCGGAAGCTTTCGGCAGGACCTCTTTTATCGGCTCAACGTGATTGAGATTGACGTGCCCGCGCTGCGTGAGCGGCGCGAAGACCTGCCGGCACTTTGCCGCGCCGTGCTGTCCAGAATCTGCCAGGAGTCGGGCCTGCCCACGCCCGATCTGACCAGCTCGCTGATGCAGCAGCTACGCTCACACCCGTTTCACGGCAATGTGCGCGAGCTCGAGAATATCTTGCACCGCGCGGTGGCGCTGGGCGAAGGCGGCGATCTGCACTTTGACACCCCGGCCCCGCCCGAGCAGGTGGCCGTGCCCGACAACCTGCAGGATTTTCTGGACCACCAGGAGCGCAGCATCCTGTCCAAGGTATTGCAGGAAACCGGCTTTAACCGGACCGCCGCCGCCAGCAAGCTGGGCCTGAGCCTGCGCCAGATCCGCTACCGCATTGCCCGGCTCAATATCGTGACACCGGGCGGCGACGACCTCCACGATGACCCGGCCTGAACACCCGGAACTGGCTGTCGCGCCCGCCCTTGCCGCCCTGTGGCAGGACGGCTGGTATCGTTATGCACACCGGCTGGACTCGCCCAACTTCGGCCCGCGCCCCGCTGACGCGCTGACAGACCTGCTGGTGATCCACTCCATCAGCCTGCCGCCCGGGGAATTTGACAACGGCAATGTGCAGCGCCTGTTCACCAACCAGCTCGACTGGGAGACTCATCCCTACTTTCAGGGGATTCGCGGCCTGCAGGTGTCTTCGCACTTTTTCATCACGCGCTCGGGCGCGCTGTGGCAGTTTGTGGCCTGCACCGACCGCGCCTGGCACGCCGGCCAATCGAGCTACCGCGGACGAAATCAGTGCAATGACGACTCCATCGGCATTGAGCTGGAGGGGCTTGAAGGCGACGGCTTTGAAGCGCCCCAGTACGAAACCCTGAGCGGGCTGTGCGCGGCGCTGCTGCAGGCCTTCCCGATTGCCCACATTGCAGGCCACGAGCACATTGCGCCGGGCCGCAAACAGGATCCGGGCCCAGGCTTTGACTGGCCTTTGCTGCAGGGCTCGCTGGGTTTGGCACCTAGGTATTTTCCCGAAATTTGACAAAGAATTCCGGGCGGACGGCGGTCTCTTGTTGCGGCGCTTTCCGGTCAAATAATTTTCAGGATTTCCAGGCTTCGAGTGCTGGCCTGCATTGCGGGGCAGAAGTCCGCGCCAGGGCGCACCAGCGCTGGATTTTTTTTGTCCAAGCCTTGTTCAATGAGGGTTTCGCGGCCGTTCTGGCGACAATTTTCTTGTGCCATTTCAGACCCCGGAATCAGCGCAAAAAGGCCCCGGACGCGCATCCGGCATTTTGTCGGCGATACACTACATGTAGTGGCTTGTATTAGCCCAATACCCTAGGTATAGTGTCTGAGCCCTAACCCAGTTTGATGTGATTCGGGCAAGGCAACCCGCCAGCCGGACCGCATTTTCAGGGTTTCAGGCAGCTCAGGATGCCTCCTTGCCCCCCACATCAAACGCATCACCCAACAAAGCAAAAGAGGAAGTCATGCAAACAGCACAACACGCAGTGCCCGCAACACCCGGCGTCGCGTCAGGCCACCAGGCCGACAGCGACATCAACGCGCCCACCAATACGCTCGCCCACTACCAGATCATTCGCCGCAATGGCGCCGTGGTGCCATTCGAGCCCAACAAGATTGCCGTGGCCGTGATGAAGGCCTTTCTGGCCGTGCACGGCACCCAGGGCGCGGCTTCGGCCAGCGTGCGCGAAACCGTCGACAGCCTGACCCAGACGGTTATTCGGGCGCTGGTGCGCTCGCGCCCCGGTGGCGGAACCTTTCATATTGAAGACGTCCAGGACCAGGTGGAGCTCGGCCTGATGCGCGGCGGCCACCACGAGATTGCCCGCGCCTACGTGCTGTACCGCGAGAAGCGCACCCAGGAGAGGGCCCGCCAGCCGCAAACCCCGGTGTCTGAGGCGCCCGTGCTTCACGTGATCGATGGCGGCAAGAAAGTTGCGCTCGACCTGCGCAATCTGCAGTTCCTGATTGAAGCCTCCTGCGCCAACCTGGGCGCCGAGGTCAAGCCCGACCCGATCGTGGCCGAGACCATGCGCAACCTGTACGACGGCGTGCCGATTGACGAGGTGTACAAGGCCTCCATCCTGGCGGCCCGTACCCTGATCGAGAAAGACCCGGACTACACCTACGCCACCGCGCGCCTGTTGATGCACACCATCCGCCGCGAAGTGCTGGGCGGCGAAGTTAGCCAGGAACAAATGGCGACCCGTTATGCCGAGTATTTTCCGCAGTTCATCGCCAAAGGCGTGGAAAACGAACTGCTCGACGAAAAGCTCCAGCAGTTTGACCTGGCCCGCCTGGGCGCGGCCCTCAAACCCGAACGCGACCTGAAGTTTGACTATCTCGGCCTGCAGACGCTGTTTGACCGCTACTTTTTGCATGTGCGCAAACAGCGCATCGAGCTGCCACAGGCCTTCTTCATGCGGGTGGCGATGGGGCTTTCGCTCAATGAGACCAACCGCGAGGAACGCGCCATCGAGTTCTACGAAGTCCTGTCTTCGTTTGACTTCATGTCCAGTACGCCCACGCTGTTCAATGCCGGCACGCTGCGTTCGCAGCTGTCGTCCTGCTACCTCACCACGGTGGCCGACGACCTGGGCGGCATTTACGATGCCATCAAGGAAAACGCCCTATTGTCCAAATTTGCCGGCGGCCTGGGCAACGACTGGACCCCGGTGCGCGCGCTCGGTGCCCACATCAAGGGAACCAACGGTGAATCCCAGGGCGTCGTGCCCTTCCTGAAAGTCGTCAACGACACGGCCGTGGCCGTCAACCAGGGCGGCAAGCGCAAGGGCGCGGTCTGCGCCTACCTGGAAACCTGGCACCTGGACATCGAGGAGTTCCTGGAACTGCGCAAGAACACCGGCGACGACCGTCGCCGCACGCACGACATGAACACCGCCAACTGGGTGCCCGACCTCTTCATGCGCCGCGTGATGGAAAAAGGCAGCTGGACCCTGTTCTCCCCGTCAGACACGCCAGACCTGCACGACAAGTTCGGCAAGGACTTCGAAAAGCTGTACGTCGCCTACGAAGCCAAGGCCGAGCGCGGCGAGCTCAAGCCGTCACGCAAGCTGCAGGCGACCGACATGTGGCGCAAGATGCTGTCAATGCTGTTCGAGACCGGCCACCCCTGGATCACCTTCAAGGATGCATGCAACATTCGCTCGCCCCAGCAGCACGCCGGCGTCGTGCACTCGTCCAACCTGTGCACCGAAATCACGCTCAACACCAGCGACACCGAGACCGCCGTGTGCAACCTCGGCTCGATCAACCTGGTCCAGCACCTGAAGGACGGCGCGGTTGACCACGAGAAGCTGAAGAAAACCATCACCACGGCCATGCGCATGCTGGACAACGTGATCGACATCAACTACTACGCCGTGCAGAAGGCGCGCGACTCGAACATGCGCCACCGCCCGGTCGGTCTGGGCATCATGGGCTTTCAGGACTGCCTGTACGAACTGCGCGTGCCCTACGCCTCGCAGGAAGCGGTCGAGTTTGCCGACCGGTCCATGGAAGCCGTCTGCTACCACGCTTATTGGGCTTCCACCGAACTGGCGCGCGAGCGCGGCCAGTACGCGTCCTACAAGGGCTCGCTCTGGGACCGCGGCATCCTGCCACTCGACACGCTGGACATGCTGGCCGAGGAGCGCGGCGGCTATGTCGAGGTCGACCGTTCGGCCACGCTGGACTGGGAAGCCCTGCGCCAGAAAATCGCCAAAGATGGCATGCGCAACTCCAATTGCGTCGCCATTGCCCCGACCGCCACCATCTCCAACATCATCGGCGTCGATGCCTGCATCGAGCCCTGCTTTGGCAACCTGTCGGTCAAGTCCAACCTGTCGGGCGAGTTCACTGTCATCAACCACTACCTGGTGCATGACCTGAAGCGGCTTGGCCTGTGGGACGACGTGATGGTGGTGGACCTCAAGCACTACGACGGATCGCTACGCCCGATCGACCGCGTGCCGCAAAACATCAAGGCGCTGTACGCCACCGCCTTCGAGGTGGAAACCTCCTGGATTGTCGAGGCCGCAGCGCGCCGCCAGAAATGGATTGACCAGGCGCAGTCGCTCAATATCTACATGGCAGGCGCCTCGGGCAAAAAGCTCGACGACACCTACAAGCTGGCCTGGCTGCGTGGCCTGAAGACCACTTACTACCTGCGCACCATGGGTGCCACGCACGCCGAAAAATCCACCGTGCAGGCCGGAAAACTCAACTCTGTCTCGTCCGGTTCTGAGGCAGCGAGCATCAGCATGAGTGCACTGGAAGCTGCGGCCGCCGCCGCCCAGGCACAGATGAATGCAGCACCGGCAACCGACATCAAGTTCTGCGCGATCGACGACCCTGGCTGCGAAGCTTGCCAGTAAAAAAACTTCGAACCCTGCGATCAAATTTTTTGCAGGGTTCGATGGCAAAAATTGACGTCATCAATCGATGTAATAGAGCAACAAAAACTTGCGGCGATGTGAATGAACACTTTTCATTTTGTATTGCTGCTTTCATAATCCCAAAGTATTGGAAACCTTTATGTTGACCTGGGACGAAGAAGTCAAACCATCGTTGCAAAAACCTCTTGCCAGCAGCTTGCCCGACAGCCGCTCGATGGACCTTCCGCCACTTTCTCCTGTGCAGCCTTCTGCACAGCCAGCCCCGCAAGTTCGCATGTTGAGTGACGGCGCTTTTACGGCGGCCGCGCCTGCCGCACAAGCGACACCGGCATCCGCACCGCAGGCACCGGCCACTGCAAAGCGCGTCAAGGCCTCCGACAAGCGCATCATCAACGGCCAGACCGACGTCAACCAGTTGGTGCCGTTCAAGTACAAATGGGCCTGGGAAAAGTACCTGGCCACCTGCGCCAACCACTGGATGCCGCAGGAAGTGAACATGACGCGCGACATCGCGCTGTGGAAAGACCCGAACGGCCTGACCGAAGACGAGCGCCGCCTGGTCAAGCGCAACCTCGGCTTCTTTGTCACCGCCGATTCGCTGGCCGCCAACAACATCGTGCTGGGCACCTACCGCCACATCACGGCACCCGAATGCCGCCAGTTCTTGCTGCGCCAGGCCTTCGAGGAAGCCATTCACACCCACGCCTACCAGTACATCACCGAGTCACTCGGTCTGGACGAGGGCGAAATCTTCAACGCCTACAACGAAGTCCAGTCGATCAAGGACAAGGACCAGTTCCTGATTCCCTTCATCGAAGCGATTTCGGATCCGCTCTTCAAGACCGGAACACCCGAAACCGACCAGACCCTGCTCAAGTCGCTGATCGTGTTTGCCTGCCTGATGGAAGGACTGTTCTTCTATGTCGGCTTCACCCAGATTCTGGCCCTGGGGCGCCAGAACAAGATGACCGGCGCGGCCGAGCAGTACCAGTACATCCTGCGCGATGAGTCCATGCACTGCAACTTCGGCATCGACCTGATTAACCAGCTCAAGCTGGAGAACCCGCATCTCTGGACGGCCGAATTCAAGGCCGAGATCAAGGCGCTGTTCCTCAAGGCCGTCGAGCTGGAGTACCGCTACGCCGAAGACACCATGCCGCGCGGCGTGCTCGGCCTCAATGCCTCCATGTTCAAAGGCTACCTGCGCTACATCGCCAATCGCCGTGCCACGCAAATTGGACTTGAAACATTGTTCCCGAACGAAGAAAATCCTTTCCCGTGGATGAGCGAAATGATCGACCTTAAAAAAGAACGCAATTTCTTTGAAACCCGCGTCATTGAGTACCAGTCTGGTGGCGCCCTTTCGTGGGATTGATGTGAAATTAATCTGAAGCCGATTGAGACAAGACAAGCAAAAACAACATGATTTCTAGAATTGCAATGACCGATGACGGCGCCACAGAGTGCGCATCGGGCTTTGCTCCCGTGTTCGCGGCGCTGGGCCCGGTTATCCGTTGGCCCAACGCTGCGAATCGCTTCACGTGCTCCAGACGTGAAGTGCTCTTTGCAACGTGATCAAGGAGATAACTATGGCAACTGCGAAAAAACCTGCGGCTAAAAAAGCCGCCCCGAAAGCTGCACCCGCTAAAAAAGTAGCGGCAAAAAAAGCGCCTGCTAAAAAAGCACCAGCAAAAAAAGTAGTCGCGAAAAAAGCGCCTGCGAAGAAAGCTCCGGTTAAAAAAGTAGCGGCGAAGAAAGTGGCGGCCAAAAAGGCGCCAGCAAAGAAAGCCGCCGTCAAGAAGGTAGCAGCGAAAAAGGCGCCGGCAAAGAAAGCCGCCGCGAAAAAGGTAGCGGCCAAGAAGGCCCCCGCGAAAAAGGCGCCGGCCAAAAAAGCCGCTGCCAAAAAAGTAGCGAAAAAGCCTGCCGCCAAGAAAGCCGCGAAAAAGCCCGCTGCGAAAGCGCCCGCTGTAGCGTCGTCCCCTGCGGCTCAGACAACGCTGAATCCGCAAGCTGCCTGGCCTTTTCCAACGGCCAGCAAACCGTAAGCAGCAGGCAACTTCTGCTTCAAGCCCGATGTCGCAAGATATCGGGCTTTTTTCATGGCGCAAGCCCAGCCATCCAGGCCACTCCACACTGCCTCCATGCGCAACTCCAGCCCGGCGCGCGTCAAGGTAGTTGTCGCCTGATTCACGCAGCTAACTGCTGAATAAGGTTGCCCGAGTACTCCGAGATGATGGAGTCGCGTTCCGGGTTGAGAGTGACAGGCCCCATGGGCTGCCAGTTGCGCGTATTGCGTGACCAGCGCCCTGGATTGAGCCCTTTTGCTGTCGTGTACAAGGCATGACGGGCCGCAAGAATGGCGTGGTCTTCCCCTGCATGGCGCTGCGGAGGCGAGACGTAGCGAATACCACTGTGTTTGTGCTCAACGTTGTACCAGTGCACAAACGAAGCGCCCCAGTCCCGTGCAGCCTGCAGCGTTGCAAAGCCCTTGGCAGGAAACTCAGGGCGGTACTTGGCCGTGCGAAACAGCGACTCCGCATAGGCGTTGTCATCACTGACCCGAGGACGCGAGTACGAAGGCTTCACACCCAACCAGTCGAGCATGGCCCACACCGTGGTGGCTTTGAGCGTGGAGCCATTGTCCCCATGCAATACCGGCTTGACAGCAAGCGCTGCAATGCCCTCGGCCAAAGCCGTACGGCGTACCAGATGAACCGCATGGTCGGATGAGTCGTTGGCATGCACCTCCCAACCCACAATCTTGCGGCTGTACAGGTCCAGGATCAAGTACAGATGAAACCAGCGACCGACGACGGCAGCTGGCAAATACGTCATGTCCCAGCACCAGACCTGGCTGACCGCACTGGCGATGTGGGTAGTCGCTGGGCGTTTGGCTCTGGGAGCCTTGGCGCGGCCTCGATGAGCCGTTTGTCCGTGCACGCGCAGCACCCGTGCGAACATGGATTCGCTGGCCAGGTAGACGCCCTCATCGGCCAGCATGGGCACGATGCGCGCCGGTGGAACGGCGCAAAAGCGCGCTTCGTTGGCCACGCTGAGCAGCTTTGCACGCTCATCAAGGCTCAAGGCATGGATGGGCGTGGGATGCAGCGCTGCGGGTCTGCCATCCCCCTTGGTCAAGCCATCATGCGCATTCCAGCGCTGCAGGGTGCGCGCGTCTATGCCTGCCACGTCGCAGACCTGTTCAAGTCGTGCTCCTGCATCGCGCGCGTCCTGAATGTCTTGGGCCAAACTACGGCGATCTGCGATGACGATCATGCGTCCTCGGCCCTGTTGTAGATCGCCGCGACTTTTTTTGACAGAACCAGCAGTGCTGCGGTTTCCGCCAGCGCGCGGTCTTTGCGCAGCAGCTCTCGTTCGAGCTCTTTGATGCGTTTGCGGTCCTGGCGCGTGGCCTGCGGGCTGGCCCGTGCGTCTTGCGGTTCTGCCAGCGCCGTGGTGGCACTGGCACACCACTGTTCCAACTCAGCCGGATAGATGCCTTGCGCGCGGCACCAGGCGTTCTTGTCCGCCTCTGACAGCGCGGCCGTAGTGATCACAGCCTGCAATCTCGCTGGCGCAGTCCATGCCCGCCCTCGGGCGGGCATGGACTGAATCTCTTCTCTCCAGCGTTGCAGTGTTCCTGATGCAATGCCAACTTCCCTTGAAACCAGCTCCAGTGCCGCGCTCTCAGGCGGCAACAGCCGAGCTACTGCCCGGTCTTTGAATGATTGTCCGTAACGTGCCACAAATGTCCTTCATCGCCGCCCCCTGGGTTTTTGGTTCTAAGAAGGCGACAACTATTGTGACGCGGGGGGAGCCCCTCTTCGGGCTTCGGCAGCCTCCGTGCCCCGCCTCGGCATTGCGCAGAATGCAATTTCGATGGAACGCGTTATTGCCAGCGTCCGGGGCCGATTCGAAAACCCCGGGTGAAATCTATAGTTGCTACTTATTTAATAGCAACAAAGTACCGTCAACCTTGGTCTAGCTGTTGATTTGATCAGAATTCAGGGTGTAATTCTGGCCCCCGCGGGTCGCGATCTTGAGGGCGCCCACGCGGTTGCCCAGCGCCGCGCAGCGGGCCAGCGACCAGCCCTGCTCCAGACCGTAGAGCAGCGCGCCGCGGAAGGCGTCGCCACAGCCGGTCGGGTCAAGCACCGCCTCGGCCTTTATGGGTGGCACCAGCGTTTTCTCGCCGTCGATCCAGACTTCGCAGCCCTCGGCCCCCAGCGTGACCACGAGGCCCTTGACTCGCCGCGACATCTGGTCGCAGCTCAGGCTGGTGCGGTCGCTCAGCATCTTGGCTTCGTAGTCGTTGACCGTGACCCAGCTGGCCAGCTCGACAAAATGCGCCAGCTCCTGGCCGTCAAACATCGGCAGGCCCTGGCCCGGATCAAACACAAAGGGAATGTCGGCCGCCTTGAACTGCTCGGCATGCTGCAGCATGGCATCGCGCCCGTCGGGCGAGATGATGCCGAGCTTGATGTCACTGCGCGCCTCGATCCGGGTGACGTGGGCCTGCATCATGGCGCCGGGGTGAAACGCGGTGATCTGGTTGTTGTCGCGGTCCGTCATGATCATGGCCTGGGCGGTGTAGCTGTCGGCCACCTCGCGGACGAATTCGGTGCTGATGCCCAGCGTTTTCATGCGGGCAACATACTCGCTGCCGTCGCTGCCCACCGTGGCCATGGGCAAGGCGGTACCACCCAGTTGCCGCAGGCCGTAGGCGATATTGCCGGCGCAGCCGCCGAACTCGCGGCGCAGCGCGGGCACCAGAAAGGACACATTGAGGATGTGCAGCTGGTCGGGCAGGATTTGCTCCGAAAAACGGCCCTCGAAACCCATGATGGTGTCAAACGCCAGGGAGCCACAAATTACAGCAGACATTCAGTTCTCGATTCAGTCAGGGATAAAAGGCAAGAATGCGGTAGCCGGCCACCCGCAGCGGCGGCAGCGACTCGGAAGAGGACGACGATGGCGACACCTTCATGCTCACCACGCCGACCAGCTCAGAGCGGCCGGCCAGCGTGGTTTTACCCGGAGCAAACTGCACGGGCTGCAGCACGCGGCGCAGCACCGCCAGGTCCTGGGTGTCGGTCAGGGTCAACTCCATCGCGGGTATTTCCAGCAGCGTGGCGCCGGTGTTCTTGAGCGTGAAGCTCAGGCGATAGGCATCGGCGCCAATGCGGTTGAAGCTGGAGCTGTCGATCACCAGCGAGTCAATACGGCGCGGCGGCCGGATTTGGCAATCAAGCGGCCGGCACAAGGCCTGCAGCAGGGGTTCGAGCCGGGGCTCCAGCACGGCGAGTTCGTCTTTTTGCTGCAGCAGCCACTGCAGCGCAAGTGCCGCCAGCAGCAGCAGCGCCAGCAACACCAGCACCCAGCGCACCAGAGGCCTTTTCCAGAACGCCTTGCGCCGGGCGTCCCGCACAAAAGACACATCCTGCGCCGGCTGCGGGTCGGCGCTGCGGTCGGGCACCGGGCCGGCGTCATTGTCTGCCGGACTCTTCACCAGAAGCGCTGGTTGCGTCGGCAAGTCGAGGAAGGAAGTGTGGTGGTCCGGGCCATCCGCCGCTGGCGTGTGGTCGTAAGTGGCCCAGGCTTCGTTCTGCTGGCGCTCATCCTGTTCCCGCTTCCAGGCGGCCGGATCAAAATCCGCCGCGCCGGCCAGCTCGGCATCCTCCGGCTCGGTCGGGTCAGGCGCCGCGACCACGTCCGCGGCAGCGCCGGGCAGCACCTCGGGCGCCTGAGGCGGTGCTGGCGCGGGCGCCTCAAACGCTGCGGTTTCATGCAAGCCGACGGGCGCAGGCTCGGTTGTGGGCGCGGGCGGCGCTGACTCGGCCGGCTGCAGGTGCGCCGAGGCATCGAACACTTCGAAGCATTGCCCGCATCGCACCCAGCCCTGGGAGACTTTGAGTTGATCGGCCACGACTTTGAACATCGTGTCGCAGGCGGGGCAGCGCGTGATGAGGCT
Source organism: Polaromonas sp. (assembly GCF_031411155.1). Taxonomy (GTDB): domain Bacteria; phylum Pseudomonadota; class Gammaproteobacteria; order Burkholderiales; family Burkholderiaceae_C; genus Polaromonas. The sequence goes on from NZ_JANOAL010000097.1 coordinate 18,868, forward strand.
CATTTAGCGCTGTATTGTAGGGGGTGGCTGCCGGCCGGCAGCGGCTGAAAACGGGGATGCGGGCGCTGCGCTCAAAGCCGCGCGGTCATCAGGATCCAGCCGTCTTCCTCGTCCTGCACGTCGAGTTGGCAAAACGGCTGGTAGGCGGTCTTCAACTCGTCGGCCTGGCGCGCCAAAATGCCGGCCAGCACCAGGTTCCCGCCCTTTTCGACATGCGCGCAGAGCAGCGGCGCCAGCACCTTGAGCGGCGTGGCCAGAATATTGGCCAGCACCGTCTGGTAGCGGCCCACCGCCTGGTCGGGCAGGCCCGCCTGGAGTTGCACATGGTTGGCCTTGGCATTGGCGCGAGTCGACTCAACCGCCGCTTCGTCGATATCGACCGCATCAATCGCCTTCGCGCCAAACTTGGCCGCGCCAATGGCCAGGATGCCCGAGCCGCAACCATAGTCGAGGACACGGCCCCACTGCTTTTTGGCCGCGCCCTGGCCAGCAATCCAGCGCAGGCACATGCGCGTGGTCGGATGGGTGCCGGTGCCAAAGGCCAGCCCAGGGTCCAGGCGGATCAGCTGTTTTGCGGCAGCCGGCGGTTCATGCCAGGTCGGCACAATCCAGAATTCGGGCGTGATTTCGACCGGCGTGAACTGCGACTGCGTCAGCCGCACCCAGTCCTGGTCGGCCACGGCCTGCACCGCCACCAGCCGGCAGCCGGCAAAAAAGTCCTGCGCCGCCAGCACCGAGGCGGCGTCCTTCGCCAGCGCTTCCGTGGCAAACAGCGACGCGATGCGCGAACGCTCCCAGCCGGCCTTGGGCGGCGGCATGCCGGGCTCGCCAAACAGCGCCTGCTCGGCCGGGGTCCGGGCGTCGGCGTCTTCCACCGACACGCTGAGCGCGTCCAGCGCATCCAGCGCGTCGCTGAGCGTCTCGACCTGGTCCACCGGCGCCAGCAAAATCAGTTCAAACAGGCTCATCGGATCGATCCACCATGACTAGCGGACCCGCTTGGAAAGCCATTCTTCGAGATAGTGAATGTTGGTGCCCCCATCCACAAATTTGGCGTCCACCATCAGCTCGCGGTGCAGCGGAATGTTGGTGTTGATGCCCTCCACCACGGTTTCGGCCAGCGCGGTGCGCATGCGGGCCAGCGCCTGCTCGCGGGTGTCGCCATGCACAATGATCTTGCCAATCATCGAGTCGTAGTTGGGCGGCACAAAGTAATTGGCATAAATATGCGAATCGACCCGCACGCCCGGTCCGCCCGGTGTGTGCCAGGTCGTGATGCGTCCCGGCGAGGGGATGAACTTGTAGGGGTCTTCCGCATTGATGCGGCATTCAATCGCATGGCCCTTGAGCTGGATGTCGCGCTGGACAAAGGGCAGCCTTTCACCGGCCGCCACCATGATCTGGGTGCGCACAATGTCCACGCCGGTGATCCATTCGGTCACCGGGTGCTCGACCTGCACGCGGGTGTTCATCTCGATGAAGTAAAACTCGCCGTTTTCATAGAGGAACTCGAAGGTGCCGGCGCCGCGGTAGCCAATTTTCTTGACGGCCGCCACGCAGCGCTCGCCAATGCGCTCGATCAGCTTGCGTGGAATGCCGGGCGCAGGGCCTTCCTCAATGACTTTCTGGTGCCGCCGCTGCATCGAGCAGTCGCGCTCGCCCAGCCAGACCGCGTTCTTGTGCTGGTCCGCCAGAATCTGGATTTCGATATGGCGCGGGTTCTGCAGGAATTTCTCCATGTAGACCTCGGGGTTGCCAAAGGCAGCACCGGCTTCGGCCTTGGTGGTCTGCACCGCGTTGAGCAGCGCCGCCTCGGTGTGCACCACGCGCATGCCGCGGCCGCCGCCGCCGCCCGCGGCCTTGATGATGACCGGGTAGCCCACCTGCTTGGCCGTGCGCTTGATGTAGGCCGCGTCATCGGGCAAGGCGCCCTCGGAGCCGGGCACGCAGGGCACGCCGGCCTTGATCATGGTCTGCTTGGCCGACACCTTGTCGCCCATGATGCGGATCGATTCGGGGGTGGGGCCAATGAACTTGAAGCCGCTTTTCTCGACCCGCTCGGCAAAATCCGCGTTTTCGCTGAGGAAGCCATAGCCGGGGTGAATCGCTTCCGCGTCGGTGACTTCCGCAGCCGAAATAATGGCCGGCATGTTGAGGTAGCTCTGGGCCGAGGGCGCCGGCCCGATGCACACCGCCTCGTCCGCCAGCTTGATATATTTGGCCTCGCGGTCGGCTTCCGAGTAAACCATCACGGCCTTGACGCCGAGTTCGCGGCAGGCGCGCTGGATGCGCAGGGCGATTTCGCCGCGGTTGGCGATCAGTATCTTTTTAAACATGCGTGGGGGGTGTCAGTCTGTGGGATGGTCTGCAAGGCGAAGCGGCCAGCGGGACGGCATCACTCGATCATGAAAAGGGGCTGGCCGTATTCCACCGCCTGGCCGTTTTCGGTCAGTATCTTGGTGATGGTGCCGGACTTGTCGGCCTCAATCTCGTTCAGGATTTTCATCGCTTCGATGATGCAGATCGTCTCACCTTCCTTGACCACGCTGCCGACTTCCACAAAGGCCTTGGCGCCGGGGCTGGAAGAGCGGTAGAAGGTGCCCACCATCGGCGACTTGACGGTGTGGCCCGCCGGCGCGGCCTCCACCACCGGGATGGCCGGGGCGGCAGTCACGCCCGGTGCCGGTGCTGCTACCATGGCAGCGGCGGCTTGCTGCATGACCAGGGGAGCACCGCTGGATTTGACGATGCGGACCTTGCCCTCGGCCTCGGTAATTTCAAGTTCAGACACATTGGACTCTGAAACGAGGTCGATCAGGGTCTTGAGTTTTCTTAGATCCATGGTTCTCTCCAACGACGGTAGATGCTGGCGCATGGATTTCAGCACGCAGCTTGTAGTTATTGTGGGACAACGGCCCATCAAGCCGAACTTCCTTCTTTTTCCGCTTACTTTCCGCTTTTACACGCTAAAGGCGCCTATAGCAAAGTACTACGTCAGGCCATCAGGTCCGCAGCCTGGGAAAGCGCAGAGTGTACCTCAAGCCAAAACCGGCCGGTTGAGCCTTTCAGTGGCCCGAAACTATTTCATCTGCACCCACTTGGCCAACTCTTCGGGCAGTATCTTGCCGATTTTGCGCTCACGCAGCTTACCGGCGGCATCGAACACCACCGTAAACGGCAGCCCGCCCTGCAGATTGCCCAGTGACTTGCTCAGCTCGGTGCCACTCAGACCGGCCATGCCGACCGGAAAATTGAGTGGACGGGTCTGCAGCCAAGTCCGCACCGCGCTGGGTTGGTCTACCGCCAGGCCGACAACTTGCCAGCTTTTGCCTTTATTTTCCTGATAGAAGTAATCCAATAAGGGAAGTTCTTCGATGCAGGGTGGGCACCAGGTGGCCCAGAAGTTGACCAGCAGCGGCTTGCCCTGAAAACTGCTCATCGCCAGTTTTTTGCCGTCCGGCGTGTCAAAAGCCAGCGCCCAGAAGGCCTTGGCAACCTCCGCGTCATCGCCGGCGTCGGCGGCAAGGGGTGGGCCGGCTTGACTGGCCAATTGAGGCATTTGCGCTGCGCTCGCCCGCGACTTCCACCAGGCTACCCCGGCACCGGCCAGGCCGGCCGCAGCGGCCACGCCGCCATACACCATCGTTCTGCGTTTCATGTTTCCGACTCTCCAGGCAAAGGGCTTGACAACAATTTCTGCACGGCCATCAGGTCGCCACGCGGCGCCCGGCCCTTTCCATCGGGCCGCAAGGCACCGCGCAGGTCGTCGTGGTCATACACCAGCAGGTGCACGCCCACGGTTTCATTCAGCGGCTGGCACAGGCTGCTCAGGCTCAGCGCTTCCACCGGGCCGCCGGTAAAGCCGGTCACCGTGCGCGGCTCATAGTCCACATTGTGCTCAATCAGCGCAATCTCCGCCGACTTCGGGTCGTCGCAAAACAGCTGGATATAAATGTCGGACAGCCGGGTCGCCGTGCCGTGCCAGACCGCGCCCCCCAGATAGGGCCGGAATTGCGCCATCCGCTGCATCCAGAGCAGCGCCAGCGCGCGCAGGGCGGCCAGCTCCGTCGGCTGGGTGTCCGCGCAAAACAACGCAATGTACTCGCGCACTGCGTCCTCCAGCGCGTCGTTGTCGGGCAGTTCGGTGCGCGCGGGCAGCGCCATCTGCTTGACGGCGCGGCGCTTGGCCGGGCCGTATTCCAGCCCTTCTTCGACCACCATGGCGGCGGCGGCGGCGGCAATTTCAGATTTGAGGGTGTAGGGCGTCACGATGGGCAGGCGGCAGGCGCCAGAAAGCGGCAAGAGAACGAAAACAGGGCGACAGGAGAGGAAAGGGAGATTGTGCCCAGATTGGGTTCGCCGCCACGGCTAAAGTTCAGCAAGCAACCATTTGCTATTAAATTAATAGCACATAGTGCTTATGTTACAGGGGCTGGCGGCCATTTTCATCATCAAACAGGGCAAAACCACGACTCCGATGCGCCCGGCCGCGCTGCCCGCCCTGCCTAGAATACGCCCCATGCACATACATATTCTGGGAATTTGCGGCACCTTCATGGGCGGCCTGGCCGCGCTGGCGTGCGAGGCCGGGCACCGGGTCACGGGCTGCGACAGCGGCGTTTACCCGCCCATGAGCGATCAGCTGCGCGGCCTGGGGATTGAGCTGATCGAAGGCTACGGCGCCGACCAGCTGGCCTTTGCGCCCGATGTGTTCGTGGTCGGCAACGTGGTGTCGCGGGCACGGCTGGTCGATGGCCGCCCCAAATATCCCTTGATGGAGGCCATCCTCAACAGCGGCCGGCCCTACACCAGCGGCCCGCAATGGCTGTCGGGCCATGTGCTGCACCACCCGACCCACCACGCCACCGGCCCGCGCCATGTGCTGGCCGTGGCCGGCACCCACGGCAAAACCACCACCACCGCCATGCTGGCCTGGATTCTGGAGAGCGCCGGACTCAAGCCGGGCTTTCTGGTCGGCGGCGTGCCGCTCAACTTTGGCGTGTCGGCGCGTCTCGGCGAGGGCAACTCCTTCGTCATCGAGGCTGACGAATACGACACGGCGTTTTTCGACAAACGCAGCAAGTTCGTGCATTACCGGCCGCGCACCGCGATCTTGAACAACCTGGAGTTTGACCACGCCGACATTTTTGACGACCTGGCGGCGATTGAACGCCAGTTTCACCACCTGGTGCGCACCGTGCCCTCCCAGGGCCGCATCGTCGTCAACGCCCAGGAGGAAAGCCTGCAGCGCGTGCTGGCCCAGGGCTGCTGGAGTGAGCAGCTACTCTTTGGCAATAGCCGCAATAGTGGCAACAGCGCCACTACCGCCAGGCACGACGGCTTCACCGCCCACGGCGAACCGCATGATTTTGAGGTACGCAAGGCCGGGCTGAAAGTGGCTCAGGTGCGCTGGAACGTCAGCGGCATGCACAACCAGCTCAACGCGCTGGCCGCCATCGCCGCGGCCGAGCATGTGGGCGTGGCGCCCGGCCTGGCGGCCGAGGCGCTGGCCAGCTTTCAGAACGTCAAGCGCCGCATGGAAGTGCGCGGCGTGATTTCTTCAGCCGCTGGCGACATCACGGTCTACGACGACTTTGCCCACCACCCTACCGCCATCCACACCACGGTCGATGGCCTGCGCCGCCAGCTGCAAAGCGCCGGCCGGGGCAGCCAGCGCATCCTGGCCATCTTCGAGCCGCGCAGCAACACCATGAAGCTGGGCAGCATGACGGCGCAACTGCCCTGGAGCCTGGAAGCGGCCGACCTGGCGTTTTGCCACGCCGGCGGGCTGGATTGGGACGCCTGCGCCGCCTTGGCCCCGATGGGCGCACGGGCCCGGGTGGCGGGCAGCATCGATGAGCTGCTGGCCCAGGTCAAAGCCGCCGCCCGGCCAGGCGACCATTTGCTGTGCATGAGCAATGGCGGATTTGGCGGCATCCACGCGCGCCTGCTGGAGGCGCTGCGGGCCTGATGGCCTGATGACGCTATATATTTAATAGCAGTTCGAGCATGTTCTGCATGGGCCAGAGGCCAAAATGACCGCCAAAAAACAGAAAAAAGACCGGCCAGCCTCTCCCTGGGCCGGATCCTAGTAGCTGATGGTCAGCGCGGTCGCATCCACATGCACCACCGGCTTGGCCAGCGCGGCGCTGGCGGCGCGGGCAAAGGTCTGCGCCCACTGGGCATCGGCAAATTTGGCGGGCCCGGCGGCCTGGGCCACCACCACCACCTTGTCGGCCGTCAGCAGCTTGCCGGTGGGCCGCAGCGGTTCGCAGCCCATCTCGGTGAACTGCTCGTCAAGCCAGCTTCGGGCCGTGTCATGCGGCATAGGCTGCACCTCGTTCAGGTCTATCCGAACCGGCGGACGGTCTTTAAACGTGACACTGACTTCGCTGCGCATGGCGGGCTCCTGTTGGTGTGGATGGATGCTGCTCCGATTTTGCACGGCTGGGCGGCCGGGTCAACCGCGCCGCGCCACCACCGCCGCCGACAGAGCTTCCAGCACCTGCAGCGAATCGTCCCAGCCGAGGCAGGCGTCGGTGATGCTTTTGCCGTATTCGAGCGCCCTGGCGTCGTCCTTGCCGGGCGTGAACTTCTGCGCGCCGGGGGTCAGATGGCTTTCGACCATCAGGCCGAACACGCTCCGCGAGCCAGCCGCCACCTGGCCAGCGATGTCGCGCGCCACTTCCAGCTGCTTTTCGTGCTGCTTGGAGCTGTTGGCATGGCTGCAGTCGACCATCAGGGTGGCCGGCAGCTTGGAGGCTGCCAGCTCCTTGCAGGCCGCCGCCACGCTGGCGGCGTCGTAGTTGGGCGACTTGCCGCCGCGCAGAATCACATGGCAGTCCTTGTTGCCGTTGGTCTGCACGATCGCCACCTGGCCGTTCTTGTGCACCGACAAAAAGTGGTGGCCGCGCGCCGCCGCCTGAATCGCGTCGGTGGCAATGCGGATGTTGCCATCGGTGCCGTTCTTGAAGCCGATCGGGGCCGACAGGCCCGAAGCCAGTTCGCGGTGCACCTGGCTTTCGGTGGTGCGCGCGCCAATCGCGCCCCAGGCAATCAGGTCGCCGATGTACTGCGGTGAAATCACGTCGAGGAACTCGCTGCCGGCCGGCAGGCCCAGGCGGTTGATGTCGATCAGCAGCTGGCGCGCGATGCGCAGGCCTTCATCGATGCGAAAGGTTTCGTCGAGGTAAGGGTCATTGATCAGGCCTTTCCAGCCGACGGTGGTGCGCGGTTTTTCAAAGTAGACGCGCATCACGATTTCCAGCGTGCCTTCGTACTTTTTGCGCTGCTGGGCCAGGCGGCGCGCGTAGTCGAGCGCGGCGGCGGGGTCGTGGATGGAGCACGGACCGATGACCACCAGCAGCCGGTCGTCGCTGCCGGCCATGATGTTGTGAATGCTCTGGCGGGTCTGGGTGATCAGCGACTCAACGGCGGTGCCGCGAATCGGGAAAAAGCGGATGAGATGCTCGGGAGGGGGTAGCACGGTGATGTCCTTGATGCGTTCGTCGTCGGTCTGGCTGGTTTTCTCGACGCTCGCATACCAGCTTTCGCTGGCGGATTTGGCCTGGGCTGCGGCTTGGGCGGGTGCATTCATCACGGAACTCCTTGTTTGAGATTTCTACAGATTTCAGGGATTTAAAAACAGGTGAGCCATCAAACGGGGCAAAAAAAAACCGCCGGGCGTCCGGCGGTTTTTTGAGATTTGTTGCGTTTTTTTTAGCTTACGCGAGTATCTCTCTACCGCCGGTGGCGCTTGAGAACCAAAAGTAAGCAAAATAAAATTTCGCGCAAGTCATGGGGTGCAATGTAGCACAGGTCGAAAAAAGGGCTTACGCGGTGCCGCCCACGGTCAGGCCGTCTATGCGCAGGGTCGGCTGGCCCACGCCCACCGGCACGCTCTGGCCTTCCTTGCCGCAGGTGCCCACGCCGCTGTCGAGCTGCATGTCATTGCCCATCAGGGTGACGCGGGTCAGCGCGTCCGGGCCGTTGCCGACAATCGTCGCGCCCTTGACCGGGTACAGAATCTTGCCGTTTTCAACCCAGAAGGCTTCGCTGGCCGAGAACACGAACTTGCCGCTGGTGATGTCGACCTGGCCACCGCCAAAATTGGTGGCATACAGGCCTTTTTTGATGCTGGCCACGATTTCCTCGGGCGCCTTGTCGCCGCCCAGCATGTAGGTATTGGTCATGCGCGGCATCGGCACATGGGCATAGCTCTCGCGGCGACCGTTGCCGGTGGGTTTGACGCCCATCAGGCGCGCATTGAGCGAGTCCTGGATGTAGCCCTTCAAAATGCCGTCCTCGATCAGCAC
>NZ_JANOAL010000098.1:0-65318 GCF_031411155.1 Polaromonas sp.
CTGGGTGTTTTTGCACCGGCGCTGGCCGGAAATCGGCCGCGCGGTGGAGGGGGACTAGGACTGCCAGGCCAAGCAACAAGGTGCTCGTTTGCAAGGCCAACGGGAATCAGTTGTCCGGGAACCTGACCCGCTCCTCCACGCTCTGCCCGGTGCGCCGCACCACATTGCCGGCGTCCAGATAGACCCAGAAAAACTTGTCGATGTCGCCATCAAGCCAGCGGTAGGTCATGATGTCGCCGGGCCACAGGGCGACGCGGTCCATCGAGGCCGGTCGGCCAAATTCGCGCTCCACCTCGGCGCGCGTCCACTTGCCCACCTCGATTTTGGAGAACTCGGCCAGCGTCAGCACCTCTCGCACCCGTATCACCTTGCCGGCCGCGTCCAGATCCACCATCACCCACCGCGGTCTGGCCGGCCGGCTGACCGGAATACTGCAGGCGGGTTCCCTCGCCCAGCGGCAGCACGCGCGAGGGTCTGCCATAGCGCGCCAGCACGTCGTCACGCGCCATGCCGGGCTGCACCATCCTGACGGCACAGGCGGTGGTGAACAGCGCGCAAACAACAAGCGCTGAAATGGTTTTGAGGCCCGGCATGGCGCGCTCCCGTGAAATGGATGGTCTCGATACCCTGCACTTCAGCCTTCGACCCTCATCGGGTCGCAATGTTCCATTGAAGACCGCAGCTTTGGTGCGCTCAGGACAGGTCCTGCAATTGCACCCAGCCGAGCGTGCCGCCCCGGCTGGAATACCGGCTACTGGCATCATGCCGCTCCCACTGCAGCCTGGCCGCGCGCCCGCCGTACACCGCCTGCTTGAGCCAGGCACATTCGGCCTGCAGCGCCGCGTCGCCGGCCAGCCGGGTGTGCCAGACCTTGGCGGTGGCATCCCAGCGGTAGCCGCGGCTTTTGAGCTGGTCCTTAGCGTCGAACGGGGCACCGGTGGCCTGCAGCCGGTAGCTGGGGGCCTGGGCGCCGGCGATCAGGCGCGCCAGCCCGCTTTGCCCCAGGCCGGGCACTTCGGCCATCAATACCTTTAACAGCGCGTGGCAGTCCATTTCAGCCCGGTGCGCGTCGTAAAACCAGCCCAGATCGGCCGCCAGCGCACTGAGCTTGGCCGAGCCTCGTCCGGCGGCGCTCCAGTCAATGTCGGCAAACGAGCAGGCCCAGTCCAGCCCGGCCGCCCGCGGCAGGCAGGCCTCGACAAACGGGCGGTCAAAGCCGGCGTTGTGGGCAATCACCAGATCAACCCCGTCCAGCAGGCTGGCAATGCGCACCTGGTCGAGTTGCTGGCCGCTGACCATGGCGTCGGTGATGCCGGTGATGTCACGCGCGATTTTCGGGATCGGCATGCCGGGGTCCTGCAAGCCGTCGTAGACCTGCGCCGTGCCCACCGGCTGCCCGGTTTGCGTGTCCACATCAACGCGCACCAGGGCCATTTCAATGACCTTGTCACGGGCCGCGTCCAGTCCGGTGGTTTCGGTGTCCAGAATGAGTACGCGCGTGACGGAGCCCGCCAAAGCAGCGGCGAATTGGGTCTGTACCGGCAAACGCCTGAGCACCCGGTAGTCGGGGTGCTGTTCGAGCGCGCAGGCCATGCCCTCCAGCACCGCCGGGAAAGTCGCGGGCACAGGGACCGGGGAAGCCACTGCCGGTGCGGGTGCTGGCGTGGATACCCTGGACGGCGCGGAGACGGGCGCGGGCCAGGCGGCGACCGCCCTGCGCGCCTTGGGCTTGGCGGCGGGCGGCGTCAGGGCGGGCTCGTCAAAGCCAAAGCCCAGTTGTACGGTGGTCATGAGGTAGCTTCCTTGCGCGGGCGGCAGACTTGCCAGGGCCAACGGCCCCTGGCATCTTTGACGGCAAGACAGAAAGGTCCAGCCGGAAAGACAAGGCGGTCTGTCTGTCCGAAATAGGCGTATTTTCGACTATTGCGGTAAACCCTCACGAAGCACCCGTATTGCGGCCCCTCGGGCGGGCCGTGACAAGGGCGAAGGCGGCGGCGCGCCCGCCTGCTTACCGCGCGGCGCCGCTGGCCGTGGCCACGTACTGCGACAGGGCCAGGATCTGGTCCTCGCTGAGGCTGGCCTTGTAGGAAGGCATCTGGCCAATGCCGTTGCGAAGCGCCTTGGCAACGCGCTGGGCGTCGGGTTTGAGCTCGTCCAGCACCGGGCCGATGGCGCCGCTGGCCCCCGCGTCCTTCAGGGTGTGACAGACCGCGCAAGCGGGCACGGCGGCCTGCATGAACAGTTTCTTGCCCAGTGCCAGCTGGGCAGCATCGTCTTGCGCGCTGGCCGGCGAGGCGGTGAAGGCCGCCAGGCCAGCCAGCGCGGCCAGGCTGAAGCGGCTTGCGCTAAAGGATGAAAATTTCGGCATCATGGGTCTCGTTTCGGGCGTGAAGTGGATGGACGTCTCAGGCGACCTTGACGGCCACCGCGTGGTCGGCCCAGCTGGTGTTGTTGTAACCGGCGGCATTTTCCAGGCGTTGCTGCGGCTGGACATTGCCCATGGCGTCGGTGGCGCGGCTGGCCAGCACATGCTGCCCGGCGGGGAGCCGGGTCTCCAGCACAAACTGGCGCCAGGCATATTTGCCCAGGTCCGGGCCCACCAACCGGGCGTCGGCCCAGGTCTTGCCGCCGTCAACCGAGACTTCAACGCGCCTGACCGCATGCAGGCCACCAAAAGCAACACCATGGATCTGCACCCGCCCTTTGCCCAGCGCCGCGCTGTCGGGGCTGGGTGAATTGATCCAGGACTTGACCGTCATTTCCTGCACCGAAGGCTGGTTCGGATCACCCTGAACACCGGGTGGCGAAATGCGGTAACCGTGCGACATGATCTTGGCGTCGGTTTCCTGCGCCGTGAACGCCAGCCGCTTGATGTACTTGATGTTGTTGACGCCGGTATAGCCGGGCACGATAAGGCGCAGCGGCCCGCCGTGCGCGAGCGGAATCGCGGCGCCATTCATCTCCCAGGCCAGCATCGCGTCGGCCATGGCCGAGGCGGGAACCGAGCGCTCGACGACGATGCTTTTCGGATCGAGTCCTTCGGGCAGCTTTTCGCCGCCGGTGCCGGTCATGAAGCGCATGCCGCCCTCCAGGCCGCCCAGCGCCTCGGCCACCGCGCGCACCGGCACGCCGCTCCAGACCACGCAGCCGGCCGCGCCAACGGTCCAGGGCGTGCCACTCGGTTTGCTGGGGAAAAAGCCGCGGCCGTTGCCCGAGCACTGCAGCACCATGGCCACGGTTTCAAGGCCCAGGGTTTTGAGCTCGCGCAGGGTCAGCTTGCGCGGATTGCCGACGCCTTCGATGCTGATCTCCCAGGCATCGCGGTCGGCCACGATGGAGGCATCGGGCGCAGGCAGGTTGTTGCGGATATAGAGTTGCTCGGCCGGCGTGATGACGCTGGTGCCGAAGGCGCTGCGCCTGGTTTCTATGGTGGTCGCGCTGTGCACAATCGTGCTGCCGGCGTCTTTCCAGGCCACGTAGGCCGGCAGTGGCTTGGCCTGGGCCGCGGCGCCGCTACTCCAGCTGGCAAGGCCCAGGGCCGCCAGGGCGTTGGCGCTGCCCGCCAGCAGGTGGCGGCGGCTGAGCGGGGCACGCAATGCGGATGCGGGCAGTGGGAGCGGATCGTGTTGATTCATGCTGTTGTCTCCGTTAAAGGTCAGAGTTGATACGGCTTGTCGATTAGAGTGTGCGTGAAAAAATCGGGGCGGGCTATCGTTTTCAGTGGCGCAACAGGATGGCGGCCAGCACAAACGCGGCCATCCACAGCGTCTCGACCAGCAGCAGCATGAAAGGACGCCAGCCGGCACGGGCCAGTTGCATGAAGGAGGTCTTCATGCCCAGCGCGGCGATGGCGACGACCAGGCAGGCACGCGAGACGTCATTGAGGCCGGTTTGCACAACGGTGGGCACACCGCCCATGGAGTTGATGATCACCAGGGCGACGAACACCCACAGAAACCAGGGCACCAGGGGTTGTTTGGCGGCGGCCGAGGCCTCTTCATGCTGCTCGCGCTGCCGCTTGAACAGACTGGACACCACGACCACGACCACGGCCAGCATGGACACGCGAAACAGCTTGACGATGGTCGCGTAGTCGCCGGTTTCCGGGTTCAGCATATAGCCCGCGCCGACCACCTGGGCCACGTCATGAATCGTGCCGCCCAGAAACAGGCCGGCCAGCTCGGGCGGCAGGTGCAGCAGCTTGGCGATCAGCGGGTAAATCACCATGGCCAGGGTGGACAGCACCGTCACGGTCACCACTACCATCAGGGTGAAGCGCTCACTTTCCTTGTTGCGCGGCAACACTGCGGAGATCGCCAGCGCGGCCGAGGCGCCGCAAATCGCGACCGAACCGCCGGACAACACACTTTCGGCACGATTCATGCCCAGTCGCCGCCCCAACAACACGCCGCACAGCAGCGTGGTCACGACCGCCGTGATGACGATGGCCGCCGTGCTCCAGCCCAGGCCGGCAATCTGGCTGGCCGTGATACGCGCGCCGAGCAGGCCGACGCCCAGGCGCAATACCGTGCGGGAGCAGAACTCGATGCCGGGCCGGGTCTTGGCGTCGTGGCTGAGGTAGTGAAAGGCAACCCCAAAGAACAGCGCATACAGCAGTTGCGGCCCGCCGTGCAGCTTGGACACCAGGGTGGCGGCCATCGCGATGACGGCGGACAGGGCAGCGCCCGGAACAAAGTGCTGCAGCTGCTGCAGGCGCGAATTGGGAGAAATCATGGGTGCGACGGTTTTTGGGGCGTCAGGGGCTGCGCTCATGGCGTTTGCCCCGCGTTTGCCGTACGCGCGTGCATCAAGACCGCCAGCGCACAGGATGCAATGCGGCTGGCGACCGAGTCGGACCGGCTGGTCAGCACAATCGGCACCCGCATGCCGAGCACCAGCCCGGCGCATTCGGCCCCCGCCATGTAAACCAGTTGTTTGTAAAGCATGTTGCCGGCTTCCAGACTGGGCACCAGCAGCATGTCGGGCCGGCCCGCCACGGGCGACACGATGCCCTTGTTGTGGGCCGACTCTGCCGAGATCGCGTTGTCGAAGGCCAGCGGGCCGTCGAGGACGCCGCCCACAATCTGGCCGCGGTCGGCCATCTTGCACAGCGCCGCAGCATCCAGCGTGCTGGGGATGCCGGGATTGACGGTTTCCACCGCCGACAAAATGGCCACGTGCGGGGTGGCGATGCCCAGGGCCTGGGCAAAGTCGATCGCGTTCTGGGCAATATCGCGTTTTTCCACCAGGGTTGGCGCAATGTTGACCACGCAGTCGGTGAGCAGCAAGGGCCGCAGGTAGCCGGGCACATCAAGCACAAAAACATGGCTGGCGCGCCGGCCGGTTCGCAGGCCCGCGTCACGCGTCACGGCGGCGGCCAGCAGTTCATCGCTGTGCAAACTGCCTTTCATCAGGGCGGCGGCGTGACCATCGCGGCACAGCGTGGCGGCCAGCGCCGCCGCAACGCGCGAGTCATCGGCGGTGTCATGCAGCGTGAAGCCGCCAATATCCAGCCCGGCTTCTGCAGCCACCGCCTCGATGCGCGCGCGCGGCCCGACCAGAAGCGGTGTCATCAGGCCTGCGTGCGCCGCCTCGGTAACAGCAGTGAGCGAAGAGCGGTCACAGGGGTAAGCGACGGCGACCGCCAGCGGGCCGCGAGCCCGGGCCTGCTCGACCAGCGCCAGCAGATGCGGGTGCGACGGCGCGGTCGCGTGCAGCGCGCTGCCGGCGGCAGGCGCAAAGTCATTGGGTGCCATGGGGAATCCCGGTGAAGATGGACAGGGGCGCTGCGGCATGAACACCGCAGCGCCGTTGCGACTCAGACGTAGTCTTTGTACTTCTCGAGGAAGCGCACGGGCTTGGCCAGCGCGTCACGGCGGAACGGGTCACCCAGCTCGCGCGTGCACATGATCTCGATGACGCAGGTCTTGCCTTCGTTCATCTGCATGTCGACCGCTTTCTTGAGCGCGGCACCGACGTCCTCGAGTTTGTCGACCACGATGGCCTCGGCCCCCATGGCCTGGGCGATGGCGGCAAAGCTTTCGCTTTCCAGCTCGCCCGCCACGAAGCGGCGGTTATAGAAGTCAACCTGGTTCTTCTTCTCGGCGCCCCACTGGCGGTTGTGGAACACCACGGCCGTCACCGGAATGTCGTGGCGCACGGCGGTCATGATCTCGACCATGCTCATGCCCCAGGCGCCGTCACCGGCATAGGCGATGGCAGGACGATCCATGGCGGCCAGCTTGGCGCCGATGATGGTGGGCAGCGCGTAACCGCAGTTGCCAAAGCTCATGGGCGCGAAGAAGCTGCGCGGCTCATCGAAACGCAGGTAGCTGTTGGCCACCGAGTTGATGTTGCCAATGTCGGTGGAAACCATGGCCCGCTTGGGCATGGCTTTTTCCAGTTCGCGCAGCACCTGGCGGGGATGCAGGTACTCGCCGCCATTGAAGGTCTTTTCCTTGGCGTTTTCCTCGATCATGTCCAGGCTGTACGGGTCTTTTTCGTGCGTCCAGGCGTCAAGCTCCTTTTCCCAGGCGTCTTTTTCGGCCTTGATCTTGACGGCGCGTTCGGCCTTGGTGGCATCACAGACCAGGGTTTTGCCCACCAGGCGCTTGGTCAGTTCCGCGGCGGCGGCTTTGGCATCGCCACAGATACCGACGGAGATTTTCTTGACCAGGCCCAGGTTGGTGTGGTCGGCTTCGACCTGAATGATCTTGGCGGTCTTGGGCCAGTAGTCCATGCCATGCTGTGGCAAGGTGCCGAAGGGGCCCATGCGCGAGCCGAGCGCGATCACCACGTCAGCCTGGGCAATCAGTTTCATCGCGGCCTTGGAGCCCTGGTAACCGAGAGGACCGGCCCACAGGGGGTGGCTGGCCGGGAACGAGTCATTGCGCAGGTAGCCATTGACGACCGGTGCGCCCAGGCGCTCGGCCAGGGCCTTGCACTCCTCCACCGCATCGCCCATGACGACACCGCCGCCGGACAGGATCACCGGAAACTTGGCCGTGGCCAGCAGTTCGGCGGCCGCGTTCAGGGATTCCTCGCCGCCGGCGCCGCGCTCGACCCGCATCGGCTTGGGAATCTCGCACTCGATTTCGCCGTAGAAGTAGTCGCGCGGAATGTTGAGCTGGGTCGGGCCGTTGTCGGAAATGGCGCGGTCAAAGCAGCGCGCCGTGTATTCGGCCATGCGCTTGGGGTGGGTGACATGGCCCTGGTACTTGGTGAACTCCTGGAACATCGGCAGCTGGTTGGCTTCCTGGAAGCCGCCCAGACCCATGCCGGTGGTGCCGGTTTCGGGCGTGATCATCACGACCGGGCTGTGCGCCCAGTAAGCGGCCGCAATGGCCGTGACGCAGTTGCTGATGCCGGGGCCGTTCTGGCCAATGACCACGCCGTGGCGGCCGCTGACGCGGGCATAGCCGTCAGCCATGTGGCCGGCGCCCTGCTCGTGCACGACCGGAATCAGGCGGATGCCGGCGGGGGCAAAGATGTCCATGGCATCCATGAAGGCGGACCCCATGATGCCGAACATTTCGGTCACGCCATTGGCGACCATGGTTTCGACAAAGGCTTCAGAGGGCGTCATTTTCTGAACGCCACTGACAACGGTGCGGACGGCTTGGGAATCGGGCTTGGGCTGCTTCATTACGGTCTCCTGTGGTCTGTCATGGTGGTTGAAATCAAAAATTCGATACGCTTCGTTCTGAATATCGGAATTTTTATGAAATATATACGCCACTCACAAACTCGTCAACAAAAATCTCAATAAATAGAACATTTATGCACAATTTATGGAATACGGCTATCATTCATCCATGCAAAGTGTGCCCACCCTCAAATCTGACCCGGTTGAAGTCAACGGCGACACGCCGACGATGAGACTGTTTGCGTTGCTGGAGGTGATTGCCTCCAAAGACCAGTTTTTCTCGCTGCAGGGGCTGACGGAAGAAACCCGCATTCCCAAGCCCACCCTGCACCGCATGCTGCAGCAGCTCGAGAGCGCCGGCTTGCTGGAACGCAGCGTGGACGGACGGTTTTACGGAACCGGCGTGCGCTTGCGCAAGCTGGCCGAGAACCTCTTGCTCAACGACATCTCCCATGGCGCGCGGCATGCCGTGCTGCGTCATCTGGTCGCCGAAGTGGGAGAAAGCTGCAACCTCACTGCGCTCAGCGGCAGCGAAGTGGTCTACCTGGACCGGGTGGAAACCGCCGCACCGTTGCGCTTTTACCTGCACCCGGGCTCACGGGTACCGGTTCACTGCTCGGCCAGTGGCAAGGTGTTTCTGTCTGAAATGACACCGTCACAGCGCCAGCGCCTGCTGGCGCACGCGCCGCTTGAAGCCTACACCGCCAAGACCCTGACCCACATTGATCAGCTCGAACAGGAAATCCGGCAAATCAAGCGCCAGGGATTCGCGCTGGACAACGAGGAGTTTCTGCCGGGCCTGCTGTGCGTCGCCACGCTGGTGCCGAGTGCTAGCGGACGCTCCAATTTGTGCGTGGCGGTACAGGCCCCCATCATGCGGCTGACGGCCGACAAGGCCCTGCATCTGCTGCCTGCGCTGCAACGCGCTGCCGAAGCCCTGAGCCGCATCGAAACCGATGCGGCACCCACCACCCAGGCGAGCGCCTGAAGCCCGCACAAGCAATGGAGCCCACCATGACGGATCTGACCGGCATTCACCCTGACCGCATGATTTCGGTGCGCGAGGTTTTCGGCATCGACACCGAACTGCTGGTGCCGGCGTTCACCGAACGCGATGAACATGTGCCCGATGTCGACCCGGCCTACCGCTTCAATCCGGCGGTCACGCTGGCACTGCTGGCGGGCTTTAGCCGCGACCGCCGGGTACTGGTGCAGGGGCTGCATGGCACGGGCAAATCCACGCACATCGAACAGGTGGCCGCGCGGCTGAACTGGCCCTGCGTGCGCGTCAACCTCGACGGCCACATCAGCCGGCTTGACCTGGTGGGCAAGGACGCCGTGGCGCTGCGCGATGGCCTGCAGGTCACCGAATTCCAGGAAGGCATCGTGCCGTGGGCGCTGCAACGTCCCGTCGCGCTGATTTTTGACGAATACGATGCCGGCCGCCCCGATGTGATGTTCGTGATCCAGCGCCTGCTTGAGCGTGACGGCAAATTCACCCTGATGGACCAAAACCGGGTGCTCAGGCCGCACCCCTATTTTCGCCTGTTCGCCACCGCCAACACCGTGGGCCTGGGCAATCTGAACGGCCTGTACCACGGGGCGCAGCGACTCAACCATGCACAGATTGACCGGTGGAACATTGTGGCGGCGCTGAACTACCTGCCGCGCGATGAGGAAATCGCCATCGTGCAGGCCCGGGTGCCCCAGTTTGCCAACGAGACCGGACGCGCCATGGTTGACTCGATGGTGGCGGTGGCCGACCTGACGCGCAAGGGCTTCAGGGTCGGCGATCTGTCGACCCTGATGTCTCCCCGCACCGTCATCACCTGGGCCGAAAACGTGGATATCTTCCGCGATCCGGCGCTGGCGTTTCGCCTGTCGTTCGTCAACAAGTGCGATGAGGCCGAACGCCCGGTGGTGGCAGAATACTTTCAGCGCTGCTTCAACCGGGAGCTGGACGAGTCTTACCAGCTGACCACCCAGCACGGGTGAGCCCATGGTCAGCACCCAGGCGGCGACCCGGCATCAGCAGAAAGTCGAGGAGCTGTGCGCGGCGTCGATTCGCGCCCTGTGTGGCGATGCGGACCTGCACTTTCGCGGCCAGCGCCTGTTTCGCGGCCGGCAGGCCTTGCCGCCATTTGCCCCTCACCTGCGCCCCTCGCCGCAGACCGATGACTTCGGATCCTTTCGCGGCGCCGCCGATGCGGTCGCGCTGCGCCTGAGGCACTCAGACGCCGGTCTGCACCGCAGCCTGTGTCCGGCGGAGCCCTTGCCCCGCATGTTGTTCGAGTTGCTGGAACAGTTTCGGGTCGAGGCGCTGGCGCCCGCCGACATGCCGGGAATGGTGTTCAACCTGCGGCACCGGTTCGAACAATGGTCGCTGGCGTTTCACCACAGCGGCATGACCGAAACCGCCAGGGGCATCCTGATTTACACGGTGGCGCAAATGTGCCGGGCGCGGGTGACGGCCCAGCCGGTGGTCGAGGCGACCGAAGACCTGATTGAGGCCACGCGCATGGCCATCGCGCCCGCCTTGGGCCATGCGCTGGTGGAGCTGCGCCGTTCAAAAGACTCCCAGCCAGACTATGCGCCGCATGCACTGGCCATTGCGCAGACGGTGGCCAGCCTGCTTCAGGGCGTGGATGAAAGCGGCGAGGAATCGAAGGAGGGCGCCGACGAGGAAGTCGACGGAAAACTGTCCCGGTTCAGCCTGTGGATGGATTTTGAGGCCGATGATGGCGACGCCATTGCGACCGCCGGCGCCGGCAGCAAGCGCGGGCTGGAAGGGTCTGAAGCGGATTACCGCATCTTCAGCAGCGCTTACGACAGCGAGATCCGCGCGGCCTCCAAGGTTCGCCCGGCGCTGCTGCGTGAATTTCGCGAACGACTGGACCAGCGCATTGCCGGGCAGGGCATCCATGTTTCGCGCCTGGCGCGGGATCTCAAGGCCTTGCTGGCCGCACCCACGCGCGACGGCTGGGAAGGGGACCAGGAAGAGGGGCATATCGACGGCCGGCTACTGGCGCGCCTGATCGTCTCGCCTGCCGAGCGCCGGCTTTTTCGCGTTGAACGGCAGGAGCCGCTGGCCAATTACCAGGTCAGCTTTCTGATCGACTGTTCCGGCTCCATGCGGGAGCACATCGAATCGGTCGCGATGCTGGTCGACGTCTTTGTGCGCGCGCTCGACCAGGTCGGCGTCGCCAGTGAGGTGCTGGGCTTTACCACCGGCGCCTGGAACGGTGGACGGGCCAGACGCGACTGGATACGCGCCGGGCAAACGCCCCGCCCGGGCCGCCTCAATGAGCTGTGCCACATGGTGTTCAAGGACGCTGACACGACTTGGCGCAGCGCACGGAGCGACATTGCCGCGCTGCTCAAGGCGGACTTGTTCCGGGAAGGCATCGACGGCGAGGCGGTGGACTGGGCTTGTGAGCGCATGCTGGGCCGGGATGAAGACCGCCGCATCCTGATTGTCGTGTCGGACGGTTGCCCCACCGACAGCGCCACCGGCCTGGCCAATGGCGCGCAGTACCTTGACCACCATTTGTGCCAGGTCGTGGCCCGCCGTGAACAAGAAGGGCAAGTGGCCATTTGCGGCGTCGGTGTGGGGCTGGATCTGAGCCCCTACTACCGCCATTGCGCGGCGCTGGACCTGTCGGCTTCGGTCACCAACACCGTGTTTCGCGACATTGTCGCCATGATCGCCAGCAGCTTGCGGCGTTGAAGGCTGCAGGGCCGCCGGTCCACACGCCGCACCATTGCGGGCAGCGGGCCTATGATGGCCAGTACTTCCAGAATGAATACCGCCAGCCCCACGACAAACAGGTTGTCCAGCAGCAGGCCGGCAGGCAAGGCAGGGGGCAAACAGCGCATCCAAGGTCAAATCGTTTCCGTCAACACAGTGACTCAGCCCGCCAAAAGACAAGCGGGCCGCAGCCCGCTTGATTTGGTGCCTGATGCACATGAATGACTTCCTGGTCCGGCCCGGAACTTACCGGACCAGTCCGATCAGGCGCATCCGGCTTACATGCGGCCCTTCCAGGGCACCAGCTTGTGTTCGACCCAGCGCATCAGCAAGTCAAACATGTAGGCAACCACACCGATCACGATAATGCCCATGATGACGATGTCGGTGCGCAGGAAGTTGGATGCATTGAGCACCATCTGTCCCAGTCCCACATTGGCCGCCACCATTTCAGCCGCCACCAGCGTGGTCCAGCCGAAACCAATCGCGATCCGCATGCCAATCAGGATGTCAGGCAGGGCCGAGGGCAAAACCACATGCCGGATCACCTGCCAGTAGCTGGCGCCCATCGAGTACGCCGCGTTGATCTGTTCCTGTGAGGCGCTGCGCATGCCGGAGCGGGCAGCCAGAGCCAGCGGTGCGAAGCAGCTCAGGAAAATCAGCAGCACCTTGGGCAGCTCGTCAATGCCGAACCAGATGATGATCAGAGGCAGATACGCCAGCGGCGGCAAGGGTCGGTAAAACTCCAGTGGAGGGTCAAAGATGCCGCGCATCACGCGCGACATGCCCATGGCAATACCAATCGGCACCGCTACCAGGAAGGCCATCCAGAAGGCGATGGACACGCGCAGCACGCTGGCCACGAAATGCTGCCACAGCGGCTTGTCATTGGCCTGTCCCGTGACGTATTCATAGAACTGCTGAAAGACCGCCTGGGGGCTTGGCAGGAACAAGGGCTTGATCAGCCCCAGGTTGGTGACGGCAAACCAGATCGCGATCAACGCGCAGACGGTCACCACGCTGATGGTGGCGCTGCTGCCCTCGCCGGGGACCTTGAACTTGCTGGTTTTTAACGCCGGCACGGCGGGTGGATTGTTAGACATGAGCGGCCTCCCGGTGGTGAATGATGGAGAGCACCTCTTCGCGCATGCGAATGAACTCGGGCTCTGACTTGACCCGGCGCGCATCGCCGTGGCTCAGGAACTGGCGCGAAAACGGCACGTCCTCGTAGACATGCGAAATGCGCCCCGGGCTGGGGCTCATCACAATCAGGCGCGTGGCGAGGAACAGCGCCTCTTCCACCGAGTGGGTAATGAAAAACACCATCTTGTTGGACTTGACCCAGGCGCGCAGCAGGATTTCCTGCACCTGTTCGCGGGTGAAGGCATCCAGCGCACCCATCGGTTCGTCCATCAGCAGCACGGCAGGATCGCTGGCCAGTGCCCGGGCAATCCCGACGCGCTGCTGCATGCCGCCCGAAAGCTCATAGACCGCCCGGTCGGCATATTTTTCGAGTCCAACCAGGCCAAGTTTTTCTTGGGCGACCTGGTCACGCTCAGCCCTGGAGACACCGTTGAGGCGAAGGCCCAGGGCCACGTTGTCGCGCACCGTCAACCAGGGCATCAAGGCATGTTTCTGGAACACGACGCCGCGGTCGGCGCCGGGGCCGACGACTGGCTTTCCATCGAGCAGGATCTCGCCACTCGACGGTGGCAAAAAACCGGCGATGCTGTTCAGCAGCGTTGTCTTACCGCAACCAGACGCACCCAGGGCAACGACGAAGTCGCCATCATGCATCTTCAGGTTGACCGGCGCGAGGGCCTGCAGCATGCCGCCCTTGATCGCGTAGTTGACCGTGAGGTCTCGAATATCCAATGTAGGCATGACGCCGTCCTCCAAAATTTCAGTTGAACCTCGCATCGTGACGCGAGGCCCGTTCAAGTCAGGTACGAGAGCGCCGCCTGCTTACTTGGCCATGGCTTTCTGCACGTAGGTGGTGGTGACAAAGCTGCCATAGCTGGGCTTGACCTCCTGGACACGGCCCTGCTCTTTCAGGAACACGGCGGTATCGGAGAGCGCCTTGGCAACGCCACCGCCCAGCCAGGTCGCCGAGGCCTGCTCCTGCAGGTTCGGGAACTTGTAGAGCGCCATGGATGGCGGCACATCCTTGGCGTCGGCCTTGGTCCACTTGGCCACGGCCTTGACCTGCGATGAGTCGGACGTCCACTTGGCGGCATTGGCGCGGTAGTCCTCATCTGCCTTGGCAAGGGCTTTCACCAGAGCCACCATGAAGGCCTCGTTTTTCTCTGCCCATTTGGCATCGACCACCAGGCCGTCAAAAGTGGGAAAGCCCTTCTTGCCGATGGTGCCGGAGGTCGCGATTGTCTTGCCGCTGGTCTTGAGCTTGCTCAGCACCGGATCCCAGATGAAGGCGGCATCGATATCGCCACGCTCCCAAGCCGCGGCGATCTCGGGCGGGCGCATATTCATCACATTGACGCCCTTGGGATCCACGCCGTCGAGCTTCATGCCGACCATCAATTGGTAGTGCGCCGTTGACACGAACGGCGTGGCC
Source organism: Polaromonas sp. (assembly GCF_031411155.1). Taxonomy (GTDB): domain Bacteria; phylum Pseudomonadota; class Gammaproteobacteria; order Burkholderiales; family Burkholderiaceae_C; genus Polaromonas. The sequence goes on from NZ_JANOAL010000098.1 coordinate 13,969, forward strand.
ACTTTCTTGCCTTTCAGGTCTTTCATGCTGTTGATGCCGGTACCGTTGCGCGAAATCAGCGCCTCGGCATCCGAGATGTCGTCAAGTACCCAAAATACCCGAATATCCTGCCCCTGGCTGACGGCGGCGGTGATGGGGCTGGAACCTGCCTCACCAATCTGCACGTCGCCCGAAGCCATGGCGCGAATCACATCGCCACCACCGCCGAACATGCGCCAGTTGATCTTGTATCCAGTGGTTTTTTCAAGCTCGCCCGATTCCATCACCGTGCGCAGCGGCACCAGCATGTCCTGGTGCGCGAAGGTCACTTCCTTGGTCTGGGCGAAAGCATTGGCAGCCAGCGTGAGGGCGGCCACAGCAAACCATTTTGGAAAGTGTTTCTGGATTGTCATGGGTGTCTCCTATGAAGGTAAAAAATCGAAATTCCAGGTGGCGCTAAGCCCGCCGCATGGTGACCCCGACTTTGCGCGCAACCAGCGTCGCCGGTAAGCGCCAGCCCCAATTTACTTGTGGAGCCAAGAGCTAAGTATTTACCCTTGAATCAGCACTCATTGGAGCACCGGAAGACTGGAAAATCAATGCGGCGAAGACACCGCCGCCGGGTCGAATCAGCGCATTTTCATCAACGCTTTTACGCCAGGGGTACTCTGGACACGCCGCGGGCCTGGGCCAGCTCATCCACGGCCATTTTCAAAGCCTTGATGCCCTCGGAAATTTTCTCCGCGGCAATCGAAGAAAGCCGCAGGCGAAAGAATGGGCAGGGGTAAGGCGGCCTGACAAAAAACACATCCCCCGCTTCGATCAAAACACCATGGTTGCGCGCCATCAATTCCAGCTCGCCCGAATCCACCCAGGCCGGCGCCCGCACCCACACCGACGCCCCGCCCGAGGGCAGGTTGAACTCGAAATCGGGCAGGTATTCCTGCAATGCCAGCGCCACCAGCGACAGCCGCTCCTGCATGGCGTGGTTGACGCGCCGCGCGTGCGCATCATGATGACCCTGCGACAGAAACAGGGCGTAGGCATGCTGCAAAAAGGCACTCGGATGGCGCAGCATGGCATGGCGCAAGCCGCGCAATTCTGCAATCAGGGCGCGTGGCGCGACGATGAAACCCAGCCGAAGTGACGGCGACAGGCTTTTGGAGACCGAACCCACGTAGATGACACGCCCGGTCTTGTCCATGCTTTTGAGGGCCGGCAGGGGTGCGCCTTCATACAGGTTTTCGGCCTCGTAATCATCTTCTATCACCACAAAGTCCTGCTGTTCGGCCTGGCGAAGCAAGAGTTGCCGGCGTTCCAGGCTCATGGTGGCGGTGGTCGGACTCTGGTGCGACGGCGTCACGAACAGGTAGTCAACCGGCGGCAGTGCGTCGACCACCACACCCTGGTCGTCAACCGGCGCCTGCACCCACTTTGGCTTGCGCAGGGAAAAACTGTTGCGCGCATGTGGATGACCGGGCTCTTCCAGGCCCACGCGCTGGCCCTCGTCAAACAAGGCCTCGGCCAGCAGGTAATAGGCGTGCTGCGCGCCCAGCGTGACCAGAATGTCTTCCTTCAAGGCAAATACGCCGCGTTTGGGCAACAGCCGCAGGCGGATCTGGTCAATCAGGTCCGGGACGTCGTCCACCTCGAAGTCCGGTGTCCAGTGCGGCAGGTGCGAGCGCGCGAGGCTGCGCACACAGCACTCGCGAAAGGCCTCGGTCGGGAAAAGCTGGGGGTCGTAGGTGCCGTAAATAAAGGGGTAGGGATAAGAACGCCACTTGTCCGGTTTGGACAGCGTCCGCTCCTTGGACAAAGAACGCAGCACCCGCTTTGACCAGTCCGGCGGGAATCCCGATGCGCCGTGGCTGCCGACCAGCGGGTCGGGCTCCTGCGCGTCGTTTGAACGGGCATTCATCGTGACGAACACGCCGCTGCGCGGGCGTGATTCCAGAAAACCCTCGTCCACCAATTGCTCATAGGCAGCGGTGACGGTATTGCGGCTCAGGCCCAGCACATGGGCCAGTTCGCGCGACGAAGGCAGCGGCGCCCCCAGAGAAAGCCGTCCGTCCATGATGGCCTGCACCACCGCCAGGCGCAGGCGCCGCTGCAGGGGCAAGGCCGGCTGGTCAGGCAACTCAAAGAGACTTTCCCACTGGATGTCTTTGGTACGGTGAGCATCTGGCTTCATGGTTTACCAGTATAGGCCGCTGCTTTTCTGGCGTGGGCGAATCAGCCCATCTGGCTCTATCAGGCTTGGGCCAAACTCTCTACGCTCGATGCATCCACATTCAACCGTCCGGAGTTCACCTTGACCACGCACCTGCCCCCCGTTACTGAAGCAACCCTGGCCGCCTTCAGCGCCGCCTGGAACCAGCACGACATCGAAGCCCTGATGTCGTTCATGACTGACGACTGTGTCTTTGAAACGGCAGCCGGCCCGGACGCCTGCGGCACCCGCCACACCGGCGCCGAAGCCGTTCGCCGCGCCTTTGCCGGCGCCTGGCAGGCGGTGCCTGACGCCAAGTGGCTCAATGGCCAGCACTTCGTGCAGGGCGACTTCGGCGTTTCCCAGTGGACCTTCACCGGTACCGCCGCCGACGGGAGTCGGATCGAGACCGATGGCGTCGATGTGTTCGCCTTCAGGGATGGAAAGATCCAGAGCAAGAAGGCCTTCCGCAAGGCGCGCCCCAACCTGCCCGCGACTAAGTAACCCCCTTTTCTTCCGGAGAATCCTCCATGGCTGCCCTACCCGACCTTAATTTCACGTCATTGGCCACGCCCTCGCAACGGCCTTACGACCCGCAATACGACCCCTTGGTGGCGCCCGACCCGGGCGTTGGCAGAGCTTACGCACCCACCTACTGGGTTGCCAGCGCAGGCACGCCGCCTGATGACGACGGCCCGATCATGCAGGACACCGATGCCGATGTGGTGATCATTGGCTCTGGCTCCACCGGCATCTCGACCGCGCTCTACCTGGCCCAGGAGCACGGTATCCGGGCACTGGTGCTGGAAGCGAATGTGTCGGCCTGGGGCTGCTCCAGCCGTAGCGGGGGCCAGGGGCAAAATGCCAGCGGCCGGCTTTCGCGATCGCAATGGATAGAGCGCTGGGGCCTGGACGTTGCCAAAAAGCTCGACACTGAAATCCGCACCGGATTCGAGAATTTCAAGCAACTGACGACCGGAATCGATTGCGAGGCGTTCGATGGCGGCCACCTCTACGTCGCCCATCGCCCTGAAAAACTGGACTACCTGCGCAATGAAACCCGCCTGAAACGCGAAACGTTTGGCTACGACACCCGCATGCTGAGCGCCGAGGAAGTGCGGCGCGACTACTGCGACGAACGCGAAACCGTGGGCGCGATGCTGGAACCCGAAGGGGTTGGCATTCACCCGCTGAAATTCACCTTTGGCCTGATCCGCAAAGCCCGGGCACTGGGCGCCAAGGTGCACCCCGGCAGCCCGGTGCAGGGCTGGACCACTCTCAACGGCATTCACCACCTGCAAACGCCGGGCGGTACGGTGCGCGCCAAGCGCGTTGTGGTGTGCACCGGCGGCTACACCGGGCAGGGCCTGAATCCGCTGGTCAAAAACAAATTGATGCCCATCCTGTCCAACTCCGTGGTGACGCGGCCGCTGACCGATGCCGAACTGGCCGCCACCAATTTCAGGTCGCGGACCTTTCTGACCGATACCCGCACCCTGCGCTTTTACTACCGGTTGCTTGAAGGCAACCGGCTGCAGTTGGGCAGCCGCAGTTCCGTCACCGGCGCCGACGCCGAAGACCCGGCACATCTCAAACTGCTGACCGATGCCATCGCGCGCAAGTTTCCGCCACTGACCGACATCAAGATCGACTACTCCTGGTGGGGTTGGGTCGATGTGAGCCATGACATGATGCCGCGCATCACCCGGCCCGACCCGGCGCAAAGCGTCTGGTACGCCGTGGGCTACGGCGGCAACGGCGTGTCGTTTTCGACTTGGGCCGGAAAGCGCATCGCGGAACGCGTGGCCGGCAAGGACAACGGCCGCGAAGTGTTCAATTTGCCGATCTACACCACGCCGCTTGAGTACCCCAACATGTTTGGCCTGGTGCGGTCGGAGAACTTCGCGCCGTTTCGCCGCTTTGGTCAGCGGTTTTTGTACAAGTGGTATTGGCTACGCGACGAGAAGCTCTGAAGCCGGTCGGAGCGGCGCCGCGCGGCAAGACGCCGGGCGGTTCCAGCTCGATCAATGGCCTGATCTACATCCGGGGCCAGCGCGAGGACTACGACCATTGGGCCGCGCTTGGCAACGCCGGCTGGGCTTACGAGAACGTGCTGCCCTACTTCATCAAGTCGGCAGGAGCCCAGCGCGGCGCAGCGCCCTACCACGGTTGCGATGGCCCGCTCCAGATCCCTGACATCGACGCCCGTCACGAACTGATCGAAGCCTTTATTCAGGGCGGCGCACCGATAGGCCCGGCAGCGTCAGACGCACCGACGATTTCAACGGCGCGCAACAGGAAGGCGCCGGTAACTACCAACTCACCACCGCCAGGGGCCGGCGCTGCAGCACCGCCAAGGCCTACCACCTCGGCCCGGCGCGGCGCCGACCCAGTCTACGTATCCAGACTGACGCCCTGGCTACCCGGTTGCTGTTCGAGGGGCAACGCGTCGTGGGAACACAGTACCGCCAGGATGGGAGGCTGAAAACCGCCCGCTGCAGCGCCGAGGTGTTGCTGTCGGCCGGCTCCATCCAGTCGCCGCAGTTGCTGCAGCTCTCCGGCATTGGCCCGCGCTCGCTTCTGGACCGGCACGGCGTAAAGGTCGTGGGGGACGCACCGGGCGTCGGCGAAAACCTGCAGGACCATCTACAGATCCGGCTTGGCTACGAATGCACCCGGCCGATCACCACCAATGACCAGATCAATTCATGGTGGGGCCAGTTCAGGCTTGGAATGCAATGGTTGCTGCATCGCAGCGGCCCGCTGGCGGTAGGCATCAACCAGGGCGGAGGCTTCATGCGCACCCTGCCGCAAGAGGCGCAAACACTCGACATCCAGTTTCACGTGGCCACATCCGCATGCGCTCGCGCGACCCATTTGAGCCGCCCGAGATCCAGCCCAACTACCTGTCCACCGATCTGGATCGCCGCACGGCGGTGGCCGGCATCAAGGCTGCACGGGCCATTGCCGCATCCGGCGCAATGCGGCTTTATGTGCTGCGCGAGGTCAAGCCAGGCCCGGACGCCGCCAGCGACACGGATCTGCTGGAGTTCTGCCGAAACCACGGCGCCACGATTTTTCATCCGAGCGGTATCCGCCGCATGGGTATCGACCCGCTCGGGGTGGTGGACTCCCGACTGTGCGTCAAGGGCGTTGCCGGTCTGCGCGTCATCGACTGCTCGGTCATGCCAACCCTGGTATCCGGCAACACCAACGCACCGGCCGTGATGCTGGTCGAGAAAACGGTAGACATGATCCGTGAAGACGCAGCTCACAGTGGGCGCGCCTGATCAAAAAACCAGGCGGTGGGCGATGCCCGATGATGGTGCGGCTGGCGGGGATCGAACCCACGACCCTTGGCTTCGGAGGCCAATACTCTATCCACTGAGCTACAGCCGCAATGCTGAATTTTGCAAGAGCCAGTATTTTCGCACAGACCGAACCCGCTACAGAATCCCCAAGTGGATAGTTGAAGGTTTAATGCCCAACAGAGTCTCTCCGGACCGACTAACCAACCAACACGCAAGAAAGTCCCGAAATGGAACAGATTTCTTGAACAGTTGCTCAGCATTTACACACTTCCTCGATCTGGCGCACGCAACACAGGTACGCCTTTGCCCCAAAATTTGAGGGCCTGCGGTTGTCTGGTTCGCACCCGGCGGAAGTCAACGCTGATAGCAGACGGAAAATCGATTTATCCGAGCCAGAGAGGCTGAACCAATGGCATGAGATTTGCCTTCAAAGCGGGCTCCAAATGAACTGCAGATGTCGGCCCCAGCGGACTAGAGGGTCGCATCAAGATAAATAGTCCTGGACGGAGACATCGGATGGCTTCAGGCGGTGAAACTAAAACGCAGCGCGGCCTTTTTTTATGGCGTCATCGGCCGGCGCAAAACGCGAGCTCATGATCGCTGCCTCCAAACTGGCCAGCATCGCCCGGCTTTTGGCCCTCGCTGCGCATCTGTTTTTTGGGCTGCAGATGGTCACTGCAACACTGCCATCGCACGCCGGCGTGATGACGCGCGAGGCCATGCTAAAGGCCTTTCCGGCACCCCTCATCGTGGGCGAAAAGGACCGCAAGCTTCCGGTCTGGCCGATCCTGAAGCAGGACGGCACGGCGACACCGATCATTGCCTATGTGTTCGAGTCGATTGATCTGGCGGCCATTCCGGGATTTTCGGGCACGCCTTTCAATTTGCTGGTTGCACTGGATTCCAGGGGCGAGTTCACGAATGTGCGCGTGCTGTCGCACCACGAGCCAGTGTTCCTGGATGGTCTGGGGGAGGGGCCTTTGCTGCGTTTTGTCGACCAGTACAAGGGACTGTCCTTGATGCAGAGCATCAAGATCGGCTCCAACCTCAACACCGGGGGTAAGGCCGGAAGCGCCAATGTATATATCGACGGCGTTGCAAAGGCCACTGCTTCAGTGCGCATCCTGAACCAAAGCCTGCTGGCAGCATCGCTCAAGGTCGCCAGGGCCAAGCTGGGCTATGCCAACGGGCGGGATCCCGAGTTGGTGGCGCGTATCCGCCCCGAGGTCCATGAAATCATGAGCTGGACCGACCTGGTGGACGCGGGCCTCATAGCCCGCAAGACATTCAGCAACCGTGATATTGAGCGGGTGTTTGCTGGAACCGTAGGCGGGGGGCAAGACGAGCAGGCAACCAGAGCGCCAGATGAAACTTTTATGGACCTGCATGTGGCTTACCTATCGGTTCCGGCCGTGGGCCGCAACTTGCTCACCGCCGAGGGCTGGAAAGTTTTGCAGCGGCGCCTCGACCCCGGCGACCATGCCTTGCTGCTGGTCGGCAAGGGCCGATACTCCTTCCTGAGTGACGACTTTGTGCGTGGCTCCGTCCCAGACCGGCTCTCGCTGCAGCAAGAGGGCTTGCCGATTGAGATTCGAGATCTCGATCTTGACACCAGCCTGCAGCTGCCAGCCTCGCTGCAGGGCGCCGAATGGCGTGTTTTCCGGGTCATTGCACCGGCTGGACTGGACCCGGCCCAGCCGCTGGCGTTCAACCTTCGCGTGACGCGCAGCAAGGGCATGATTTATCCCGAGCGGGTAAGCAAGGACTTCTCTTTTGGCACGACGCTGCCCACGGAATATTTTGAGTCGCCCAGCGCCGATGACAAGACATGGCACTCGACCTGGAAATCCCGTAGCAGTGAGCTGATGATCCTGCTCGGCGCCCTGGCGTTTCTGGCTTGGGCGCTGGGCGACCAGAGCTGGATATCACGGAGCAAGAACAGGCTGGCCTTCTTTCGAACCGGCTACCTTTTGTTCACGCTTTGCTTCATTGGATGGTATGCACAGGGCCAGCTGTCGATTGTCAACATCACTGCGCTCATGCAGGCTCTGATTGCCGGCCAGAGCCTCGGCTTCTTCATGTACGACCCGATGACTGTGGTTTTGTGGTGCGCAGTTGCCATCACCTTTTTTATCTGGGGGCGAGGTACCTTTTGCGGCTGGCTTTGCCCCTTCGGCGCCTTGCAGGAACTCGTGAGCAAACTGGCCAATGCCCTGGGTTTGCGACAAGTCCATGTGCCGGACCGGATTGACGCGCTACTGAAGAAACTGAAGTACGTGGTGCTTGGCGCCATTGTTTTGGTCGCATGTTTTTCGGTGCCTTGGACCGACCGAATGGCCGAAGTCGAGCCCTTCAAAACCAGCATCACGCTGGTGTTCGACCGCGCGTGGCCTTTCGTGCTGTGGGCCGGTGGCCTGGTTCTGTTGAGTGCGTTTTTTTACAAGAGCTACTGCCGCTACCTGTGCCCGCTCGGCGCGGGGATGGCCATTCTCGGTCGCCTGCGCCGCTTCGACTGGATTGCCCGGCGCAGCGAATGTGGGCAGCCCTGCCAACGCTGCCGCAGCGAGTGCGGCTACCAAGCCATCCAGAAAACCGGCGAGATTGATTACGACGAGTGCTTTCAGTGCATGGATTGTGTCGCGATTTACACCAACGAAGAACTTTGCGTACCGCTGATTCTGCAGAGCCGCAAGTCGAGCGGCTCGTCCACCGACAACAATAGATCCGTCGTTATCCCGATTGTGCTGATGGACGGCAGCGGGAAAATTCTGGGGAGGCCCCTCAAATGAAACGTCGTCATTTTCTGGCCACGGCCATCGGCATGTATGCGATGAAACCAGGCATGTCAGGCGACACAGGCATGGCCCCGGAACAGGCCGAGCCACTGCAATGGAAAGACCGCTCGCTGACGGGTTTTGGCTCTGTACTGTCCTTGCGAGTAGCGCATAGCAGCGCTGAGCAGGCCGAGCGCGCCCTTGATGCAGCGGTCGCTACCATCCGGCATGTTGAAGACCAGATGAGCCTGTTTGACCCCGACAGCGCCCTGAGCCGCCTCAACCGGGATGGCGTGCTGGAGCGACCTCATCCCGATCTGGTCAGAATCCTGCAGCTGGCGCAGACGATCTCAGCAAAAAGCGGCGGCGCGTTTGACGTCACCGTTCAGCCGCTCTGGGCTGTGTTCGATGCCGCGGCGCGACGAGACGCGCTGCCTTCTCCGGCTGACATTGAGAAGGCGAAGCAGGCGGTGGGATGGCAGGACTTGATAGTCTCTAGCGACACCATTCGACTGCGCCGCCCCGAAATGGCCATCACACTCAATGGCATTGCCCAGGGGTTCGCGGCTGACCTGGTGCGCCAGACACTGCGAGAGCACGGCGTTAGGCATGCATTGATCAATACCGGCGAGTGGACCTCACTGGGTCGTCCCGACCCGGCACGCAACTGGTTGCTCGGGCTGGCCGATCCGCGTCAAGAGCAGGCCCTGATAACGCGATTGGCAATGGACGGCCGCAGCATTGCGGTTTCTGCCGACAACGAGTGCAGCTTTAGCCAGGACCGTCGCCATCACCACATCTTCGATCCGCACACCGGTTACTCGCCTCCTGGGCTCGCCAGCGTCACTGTGGCTGCGCCCAGTTGCGCGATGGCGGACGCCCTCACCAAGGTCATGTTTGTCGCGGGGCGCGAGGAAGCTCTTCGCATGGCGCACCAATGGCAGGTGGATGTGCTGGTGGTGGCAAAAAATGGCAACTGGACCGCAACGCCAGGCCTGCACCTACAGCGACAAGGCTGAACCCGCCTGGTCCAACGCCCAGCTTACGGCGCAAAAGCAGGAGTCACCGCGCGGTGATCCTTGGTTTTTGGTTCGAAGCCGCAGGTAGGGCCCAGAGATACAGCCCCTTCCTCGCAGATCAGAGCGAGTGCTTGGTGCCTCGACTAAATAGACTTGTCCTGGCGTTGGCCAAGATGCCCCAGCAACGACGGTGGTGAGACGCGTGCCGCCGGCTTTGGCGTCAGCGCCGGCATCTGACCTGACCTTTGGCCAGGCACGTGGCAACAGCGATTCGCTGATGTTCTCTTTTGTGACAGCTGTCTCAGGGCAGAGCGTTGCATGGAACTTGAGCACCAGTTCGGGAGGCCATCGCAACGATGCCACATCGCAGAGCAATCATCAGACCTGCAGCAAACCCATTGCTAGCCGCGATTAATTTTCGTTCTGGCACGGTCCTTGATAGAAAACAACGCCCGCAAGGGAAACTTTCACCAATTGACCCAAAGAGGAAACCGATGATCTACGCAGCACCCGGCGCTCCAGACGCCAAATACACCTACAAGACCCGTTACGACAACTTCATTGGCGGCCAATGGGTCGTTCCGGCCAAGGGTAGCTATTTCGATGTGATCAGCCCCGTCAATGGCAAACCGTACACACAAGTAGCGCGCTCGAGCGCAGAAGACATTGAGCTCGCACTTGATGCGGCACACGCGGCCGCCGACAAGTGGGGGCGCACGCCAGCCGGCGACCGCGCCAATGTGCTGCTCAAGATCGCTGACCGGATGGAAGCCAACCTGGAGCTGCTCGCCTGGGCTGAAACGGTTGACAACGGCAAACCGATCCGCGAGACCCTCAACGCGGACATTCCGCTGGCCATTGACCACTTTCGCTACTTCGCGGGCTGCATTCGTGCTCAGGAAGGCGGCGTCAGCGAGATCGACGAGAACACGGTGGCGTATCACATGCAGGAGCCGCTCGGCGTGATCGGCCAGATCATTCCCTGGAACTTCCCCATCCTTATGGCGGCCTGGAAACTTGCCCCTGCCCTTGCCGCTGGCAACTGCGTGGTCCTCAAGCCCGCCGAGTCCACACCCGTCAGCCTGCTGCTGGTGGCTGAGCTGATTGCCGACCTGCTGCCCGCCGGCGTGCTCAATATCGTCAACGGCTACGGCCGTGAAGCCGGCATGCCGCTAGCGACCAGCAAGCGCATTGCAAAGATTGCCTTTACCGGATCCACCTCCACCGGCCGAGTAATCGCGCAGGCCGCGGCCAACAACCTGATTCCTGCCACGCTGGAACTCGGCGGCAAGTCACCCAACATTTTCTTTGCGGATGTCATGGACAAGGACGACGCCTACCTCGACAAGGCCATCGAAGGTCTGGTCCTGTTCGCATTCAACCAGGGCGAGGTTTGCACCTGCCCTTCACGCGCACTGATCCAGGAGTCGATCTATGACAAATTCATGGCGCGCGTGATCAAGCGCGTTGCCGCCATCAAAATGGGTAACCCGCTGGACACAGACACCATGATGGGCGCACAGGCTTCGAAGGAGCAGCTCACCAAAATCATGTCTTATCTCGATTTGGGTCGCCAGGAGGGCGCGGAAGTACTGATCGGCGGCACGCAAGCCCAGATAGGCGGCGAGTTCGACGGTGGCTATTACGTGCAGCCCACGATGTTCAAGGGCCACAACAAGATGCGCATTTTTCAGGAAGAGATCTTTGGCCCGGTACTGGCCGTCACCACCTTCAAGGACGAGGCAGAAGCCCTGGAGATTGCCAACGACACGCTCTACGGCTTGGGCGCGGGTGTATGGAGCCGCAACGGCAACCTGGCTTACCGCATGGGCCGCGCCATCAAGGCAGGCCGTGTGTGGACCAACTGCTATCACGCCTATCCGGCACACGCGGCTTTCGGTGGTTACAAGGAATCCGGCATTGGCCGCGAGAACCACAAAATGATGCTAGACCACTACCAGCAAACCAAGAATCTTCTGGTCAGCTACAGCGAACAGAAGCTCGGATTCTTTTGATCGACTGGTTCTGGTTAGGTTGAACAAGGTCTTGGGGGACGGGCAACCGTTCCCCTTTCCCATTTTTATCTGGAGACTTGAACATGGTTGAAAAAGTCATTGCCACTCCGGCGGCACTCGAGCTGGTCGAGTTCCTGCGCGAGAAACACGGCACGGTCATGTTTCACCAGTCCGGCGGCTGCTGCGACAACAGCGCGGCCAACTGCTATCTGCCGGGTGAGATCACCATTGGCGCTGGCGATGTTTTTCTCGGCGAGATCGGAGGCGCAAAGTTTTATATCGGCAAATCTCAATACCAGTATTGGATGCACACGCAGCTAATCATCGACGTGATCGACGGCCACGGCGGCACCTTCTCGCTGGAAGGGCCAGAGGGCAAGGCCTTCCACACCCGGTCACGCGTATTCACCAAGGAGGAATTGAAAGAGCTCGAGCAGCAGGACGCTGCTGATGAAGCAGTCTCTGCTACACGTGTGGAATAAAACCAGAGATCACCGGCACCCGCTTGGCTCCACCATTTCCCGGATGAAAATCGATCGCCTTGCGACCGCGAACTCAGCCCAAGTGATGGATTGCGCCTGCCCAACTCAGGGCGCCGTCAGAGTCATGCCCTGCTGCTTGAAAATCGCCAGCATTTCCCCGCTGATTCGCAACTCCTTGAGCGCGATTTCGATGGCCTGGCCCAGCTCCTTGTTGCCGGCCTTGATGGCAAGCCCCAACGGCCAGCCGTTGGCGGGCGAACCAGCCAGCGACATACTGGTCAGGGTGAGGCTGGTAGAGGCAGGCTTGAGTATCGCCAGAGCCGCCTCGGCCTGCGATCTCAGCACATAAGCCGCCGCTACCTCACCTCTGACCACGGCGCTCGCAGCTTCAATACCTGAGTGGTAAAGCTTGACTTGCGACCGCAGCATGCCGCCACCGTGTCCCATCAACACGCTGGCTGCACCGGTGCCGCGCTCGGCTGCAAGAGCATGGCCTTTCAGATCATCGGGGCCATCGACCTGCGGCAACGTACGCTTGTCATGCAGTAGCACCTGCACCTGACGCATATATGGCGCAAAAATCAGCGCTTGCCGGTTTTCCTGTATCAGGTATTTATCGACAGGCACATGCAGCATGATGTCGGCCGGACCATAGCCCAGGTAGTGACCGCGCCAGACCATATTGCGCAAGTCATCATTCATGTTTTCGCCGGCATCAAACGGCAGCAGTGCGAGCTTGAGATTGAGCTGCTTGGCCAACGCGCCTGCAAGAGCGACATCAAGCCCCTGCATGTCGTTGGCGGGACCATCTGAAAACGGCGGGTTGTCCTTGTATACCGCCACTTTGAGCACGCCGTTGGCCCGAATGCGAGCCAGGTCTGTTAGTTCTGTTTGCGCCTGCGCCAGCGGCAGGCCAAGGGACAGGAGCAGTGCAAGGCTGCCCCGGCGATTGAGCCCCCGGCGATGTAGATCATCGTGGCCAGGGTCCGTGCGAGAGAAGTCGGTCGAAAGGGACATGGCGGCGATCTGGTTTGAAAAGGGTGACGAAGGATGCTGTCCATTGTCAGGGGTTTTTTGGCCCCGACGTGCACCTCAAGGCTCTCGACGCGTTTCCAGATAGGTACGGATAGACCAGATCGCTTCCTGCGAGAGCGTGCCCTCAAAAGGCGGCATGTAAACGCGACCGTCACGCACCCGGCCACGCCGCACCGTGGCCAAGTAGAACTCATCCATTTCCTTGAAGCAGGCAGATTTTTTGGCCGCGTCGGCCAATCCCGTGCATTCGCTGTCGAGTTTGCGCAGGTCGGGCGACATTCCACCCGAAATCGCCTCCAGCCCGTGGCAACGCGCGCAGTTCTGGTTATAAGCCGAAGTGCCGATGCGAAGCGCCTCCTTGTTACCCGGTCCGGTGCTGTAGGGATTGGCGTTGACCCATTTGTCGCCCAGTTGGGGGAGCGTCTTGGTATCGACTGCCTGCGGGGTCACGTCGCCATGCGCCATTGCGGCACTTGTCAGCAGTCCCGACGAGGCGGCAATTACCAGCCCTGAACCAAACCGCCAGAGAAATGAGAATGAAAAAACTTTCATGTGAAGCTTGCTCCAAGTAAGGGTACGGTTCACTAAAAGCAATTTGCGCGCCAAAATTTCTGAGTGTGACAGGTGTCTCGTTTCTCCTCTGGCGTGCCTGATGACGGCAGGCTAGCCAACCTGTTCAAGCTCCCTCATCCGATCGATTTTGTCCCAAATTGGAACACTTTTTTCGCTCCTCGGGCATGGCAGACATAGCAAAAAAGCTATTAGTTTCAAGGGTTTATGCCATTGTTCACCTTCTGCTTGTGCTCAAAAATGACATCAGCGTGATTCTCGTCACCATGCAGAAATACCTTGAGAATTTCGAGTCACGCCAAATGAGGACCGAGCAGCTTCCGGTCAGGCCGCAGTCCCTCGCTTCTATGTAAAACGACATCTCGTGGAGACAGCATGAGCACACAAGCCGCCACCCATTCGCCCGTCCGGGCAGGTCTTACTCAGGCGTACGAAATTGAGGACGAACGGCAACGAAGACTCATTTCAAAGTCACATCAGCGCTCGAATGCCTACGGCATTGAAAGCTCAGACAAACCTGATTTTTCTTCCCCCGGCCGCGTTGTGCTGACCCACTCGCTTGAGGAAAACCGTTTTTTGTTGCAGCATGCGGCCCCCGCCATGGAGACCCTGTACGAGCAGATCGTCAACACGCACAGCATGGTCGTTTTGACCTCAGCCAACGGGCTGGTTCTTCACTCGCTGGGAGACAGCGATTTTCTTGAAAAGGCCTCGCGGGTCGCCCTCGCACCCGGCGTGGATTGGTCCGAAAAAAGCAAGGGCACCAACGCCATTGGCACGGCGTTGAAGGAAGAGCAGGCAATCACTGTGCTCGGCAGCGACCACTTCATGAGTTCCAACAAGTTTCTCGCCTGCTCATGCGCGCCCATTTCTGATCCTTACGGGCAGCTGATCGGCGCGCTCGACGTGACGGGCGACCACCGCAGTTTTCATCAGCACACCATGGCCTTGGTGCGCATGTCGGCGCAAATGGTCGAGAACCACATGTTCGCCGACATATTCCCCAAGGCCGTCCGTTTGCACTTCCATAGCCGGCCCGAATTCATTGGCACTCTGGTCGAGGGGATTATCGTGTTTTCCGCTGACGGCCGTTTCCTGTCAGCCAACCGCAGCGCCCAATTCCAGCTCGGTCTGTCGCACAACGGTTTGAAGGTGCATACGTTTTCGTCGCTCTTTGGTATTCCGATGTCACGCCTTTACGAGCTTTGCACTGGCGGCGTGCCGCGGCTGCATTCGCTGTGCTTGCACAACGGGGTCACGGTGTCATGCCGCGTCAAGATGAAACCCGGCGGCCAGTGGTTTCCAGGCCATGACAGCGGACCCGCGCAGGAGCCCACGCCAACGGCAGCGCAGCCCATACAGGCCAGCAGCGAAGGTACAGCTGCGCGCAGGCTACAGCTGTCGACCCTGCGCTACCTCGACACTGGCGACCCGCAGATTTCCGCAGTAATCCAGAAACTGCGCATGGTGCGTGGACGCGATATTCCTATCATGATACTGGGCGAAACCGGCACCGGCAAAGACCTGATGGCGCAGGCTATTCACGGTGACTCTGACCGGGCCGGTAGACCCTTTGTCTCGGTCAACTGCGCGTCTATTCCTGAAACCCTGATCGAGTCCGAGCTCTTTGGCTATGAAGACGGCGCCTTCACCGGTGCACGCAAAAAGGGCGCTATCGGGAAAATCCAGCAGGCCAGCGGGGGTACCCTTTTTCTCGACGAGATCGGCGACATGCCCAAGCATCTGCAAGCACGCCTGCTGCGCGTGTTGCAAGATCGCCGCGTGAGCCCGCTGGGCGCCGGCAGGGAGGTCGAGGTCGATATTTCCATCGTCTGCGCCACCAACAAAAGCTTGAAGGACATGATCGCCCGCGGCGAATTCAGGGAAGACCTCTACTACCGCCTTAACGGACTCGTGGTGCGCCTGCCGGCCCTGCGTGAGCGTACCGACTTCGAACTGGTTGTCACCAAGATCATCGGCAATCTCTGCGACAAGACGACGCAAATCGTTCTGTCCGCCGAAGTGCTCGCCCTGTTCCGCTCTTACCACTGGCCAGGCAACTTCCGTCAGCTGCATAACCTGCTGCGAACCGCCGTGGTCATGGTCGGCTGCCAAGGCGTCATAGAGCGTAGCCACCTGCCCGATGACTTTCTGGAAGAAGTAGGCCAGCGGACTGGCGCCGGCGCCTGGGCCGGATCCACGACCCGCTCCAGCGCAGATCTGCAACCCTCTGCCGCGGAAAGGCAGGCAAGTGACCCCGGCCGAAACAGTTTGCACGATGTGACGCTGTCGGCGATGGCGCAGATGTTGCGACAGCACCAAGGCAACGTCTCGGCGGCTGCCAAGGCGCTAGGGGTTTCGCGCAACACGATCTACCGTAAAAAAGACCAGTTGCCGAGCGACGTCTGGAACTGAGAACACGCCGCCAGGGTGTCGATTTCCGCCGCCGCCTCGCAGGGATAACGGTGATACGGATTTCCCCTAGGCATGCGGTTCCGGCTCAAGAACCGCTCCGGGGCGCTCTTCGGGCGACCCGAACCACCCTCGTCAGAGCCTCGCGCATGCCCGGCTCGCCCGACAAATGCCCGGCCTGCGGCCAGTGGCTTCGGGCCAGGTCTGGTGCGAGCGCCTCCTGTTGCGCCCACCAGCGTCGGCTGTTGGCTGGAAGGCACACCGCGTCAAACCGGCCATGGACCCAATCTACCGGAATTCCGTTGAGAGCCAAGCTGTGCACCGCCGCCGCCAGCCCGCCCGCCGATACGAAACCCCTGTGTCGAAGATAGTGCGCCTGGATACGAAATTTTTGCCAGCCGCGGCGGTCTGCGGCGCGGGTCCGAGCCTGCTTAAGCCCTGCCAAGGCGCGCCGCTGCTGCCGTCTGATCTGCGTCCAGGCCTGGCGGTGCGCGCCAGTTGCCAGTCCGGGCGCCTGATTGAGCGGTAAGGCAGAATGAATCAGGCTGCGCCACAGCCCCCGCAATGCCGAGCGCTGTTCAAGCAGATTCCAGCACCTGCCCACGTGTCTTGCTGCAACAGGGAGTGTTCCAGATTGAAGCACCTGTTCCAGCCGTGCGAGCACTCGCGAACCGCCGGCAAAAGGGGCACGGGGCCAATAACGGTCTTGTGAAATCGCCCGGTCGCGTTGCGGATGAGGCCTGAGCAGACCGAATATCTCAGCCCGTTTCAAGGCAAAAGCGCCGCGCAGTACCAGTCGCCTGACCCGGCTGGGGTGCGCCTGGGCATAGCGCAAGGCCACCACAGTACCCCACGAACCAGCCAAAACAGCCCAGCTTTCAATACCCAGGTTCTGCCGCAAGCGTTCAAGGTCGGCCACCAGCTGATCCGTGTGATTGCCGGCCAACCGGGCCTTGGGGCGCGATTGGCCTGCTCCACGCTGATCTGGCAGCACCACGCGCTGGCGGTCCAGCTGCATAGGCTGGAGCATGCCCGGCTGGCTTGACCCCCCGGGACCACCATGCAACACCAGCCAGCA
Organism: Polaromonas sp.; assembly: GCF_031411155.1. Taxonomy (GTDB): domain Bacteria; phylum Pseudomonadota; class Gammaproteobacteria; order Burkholderiales; family Burkholderiaceae_C; genus Polaromonas. The sequence goes on from NZ_JANOAL010000098.1 coordinate 30,853, forward strand.
GTCGGTGGCCCCAGGAGGCCCACATTCCCGAAAAGCCATGCGCGCGCCGCGCGCCGTCGCGACATAGCGCGGTGGGCCCCAAACCTTGCCCGGCGCGGCACTCATGATCGGCCCGCCGGTGCCAGAACCGCGTGGCATTGAATTTGCATTAGGTTAAGACGGGTCCGTAGTTGCTTCGGCGATGAACAGATCCGTCATCACAATTCATGCCAACCACTGGAGATAACCATGCAATGGACCACACCTGCTTTTACTGACCTGCGTTTCGGCTTCGAAATTACGATGTACATCGCCAACCGCTAAGCCGCACCTGGCAGCCGGTGCAAGCGACCTTCGCGTGCGCCGGCTGCTTGCCTTTGATTATGGCCTTGACGGCCTACTGCACCCTTCAATACCTCGTAGAAAACCGGACCCCATGCAACTACGCGTTCTCGGCTCAGCGGCAGGCGGTGGTTTTCCGCAATGGAACTGCAACTGCCCCAACTGCGATGGATTCCGGCGCAGCAGCATCGCGGCCCAGCCCCGAACCCAGTCGTCCATTGCCGTGACGGACAACGGCCAAGACTGGCTACTGGTCAACGCCTCCCCGGATGTCCTGACCCAGATTCGCGCCAATCCCGAACTGCAGCCCGCCCGCGCCGTGCGCGACAGCGCTATTGCGGCCGTGCTCCTGATGGACGCACAGATTGATCACGTGACCGGCCTGCTCATGCTGCGCGAGCGTCACTCGCCCCTGCCCTTGCTGGCCACGCCCGAAGTATTGTCCGACCTGGAGGAGGGCTTTCCCATTACCCGCGTCCTGTCGCATTACTGCGGCGTCAAAGCCCTGCCGCTGCAACCCGATGGCGGACTGCAAGACGTGCCCGGACTGCCTGGCCTGCAAGTGCGTCCCGTGGTGCTCTCGTCCAAGCCGCCGCCGTATTCCGCCTTTCGCAACCACCCGCGCCCCGGCGACAACATTGGCCTCGTCATTGAAAACCCGGCGAGCCAAACGCGCGTTTTCTACGCGCCCGGCCTCGGTGAAGTCACACCCTTCCTGATGGAACTGATGGCGACCTGCCAGATCGTCCTGGTCGACGGCACCTTCTGGAGCGATGATGAAATGCAGCGCTTCGGTCTGTCGAAAAAAACCGCCACTGACATGGGGCATCTGCCGCAAAGTGGTCCACTGGGCATGATTGCCCATCTTGACCGCCTGCCTGCGGGCGTTCGGAAAATCCTGATTCACATCAACAACACCAACCCCATACTGCGGGAAGACTCAGCCGAGCGCGCCCTGCTTGCCGGGCGCGGCATTGAAGTCGCATGGGACGGCATGGACCTGTTTTTCTGACGCCGTGGCGGAACCTCACTTATGGAAATAGCCCATACCCCAAGGGAAGACAGCGCCAACGCTGGCAATGCGCCCTGGACCCGGCAGGAGTTTGAAGCCCAGCTGAACGCGCGCGGCGCGGGGTACCACATCCATCATCCCTTCAACGTACGCATGAACAGCGGCGCCTGCTCGCCCGAAGAGATTCGCCATTGGGTACGCAACCGCTACTACTACCAGATCTGCATTCCGCGCAAGGATGCAGCCATCCTTGCCAATATGCCCGACCGGACGCACCGACGCCTGTGGATCGAGCGGATTCTTGATCACGACGGTTACGGCGACTACCAGGGCTCGGCAGCGGGCGGCATGCAAGCCTGGACGCGGCTTGGCGAAGCGGTGGGCATTCCGCATGAAGAACTATGGTCGCTGCGGGGCGTGGCACCCGCCGTGCGTTTTGCCTGTGATGCCTATGTCAACTTCGCTTCAAAGGCGCCATGGCAGGAAGCCGTCTGTTCTTCACTGACCGAAATGTTTGCGCCGCAAATCCACAAGGACCGCCTGGCCAGCTGGCCGATGCATTACCCCTGGATAGAGCCCGAAGGACTGGCCTATTTCAGAAGCCGCATACCGCTGGCTGGCCGGGACGTTGCGCACGGGCTGCAAGTGACGCTTGACCACTTCACGACGCGCGAGGCCCAGCATCGGGCACTGGATATCCTGCAGTTCAAGCTGGACATTTTGTGGACCATGCTCGACGCGATCGAAAAAGTCTGCCTTGACCCTGACCGTACACCGAAAGGACTGTCATGAATGCCTCCTCTGCACCCACCTCAAGCCCATCCCTCGTGACTGAAACTGAAACGCCCGCGATGCATGCTGCCTCGACCAATACCTCCTCAGAAGTCGCCCTGCCAGAGCGCCCCAAGCTCTCGCGTCTCTATCGGCTGCAGTACGAGCAGGTGCAGACCGCCTGGGTGCTGCTGTACCCGGAAGGCATGGTTCAGCTCAACCAAAGCTCCGCGGAAATTTTGCGCCGCTGCAATGGTGAGCGCAGTATCGAGACCATCGTTGCCGACCTCGAAATCCTGTTTGCAACCCAAGGCATAGCGCCGCAGGTGCGGGCCATGCTGCAGGAAAGCATGCGCCGAGGCTGGATTGCCTGAAGTGTCCCCCACTGAAAAGCCGGCGGGAACCCTAGCGCCGCCGCTGTGGCTGCTGGCCGAACTGACTTACCGCTGTCCGCTGCACTGCGTCTTTTGCTACAACCCCACCCAGCATGCGCGGCTGCAGGCCGAAATGACGACGGCTCAGTGGGTCGATGTGATGCGCCAGGCGCGCGCGCTGGGTGCGGCGCAACTGGGTTTTTCAGGCGGCGAGCCGCTGCTTCGGGAAGACCTCGAAGAACTGGTGCAGGAGGCGCGCCACCTCGGTTTTTACACCAACCTGATCACCTCGGGCGTCGGCTTTACCGAAGCTCGCGCCGTGCGACTGAAAGACGCCGGGCTGGATCATATCCAGTTGTCGTTTCAGGATTCCACCCGTGAGCTCAACGATTTCCTCAGCCACACCAAAACCTTCGAACTCAAGCAGCGCGTGGCACGCCTGATCAAGCAGCACGACTGGCCCATGGTGCTCAACTGCGTGCTGCACCGACATAACCTGCCGCACGTGGACAAGATCATCGAGATGGCGATAGCGCTGGACGCCGAATTTCTTGAGCTGGCCAACACGCAGTACTACGGCTGGGCCTGGACCAACCGCGACCAGCTCATGCCCACCCACGAACAGCTGATCGAAGCCGAGGCGGTGGTGCAGCGCTACCGCGCGCAGATCGGCGCCCACTGCCGCATTCTGTTTGTCGTGCCCGACTATTTCGAGGAACGGCCGAAAGCCTGCATGAACGGCTGGGGCTCGGTGTTTCTGGCGGTGGCGCCCGACGGTGTGGTGCTGCCCTGCCACAACGCTCGCAACCTGCCGGGCCTGCAGCTGCCCCGCGTGCAGGACCAGTCGCTGGGCGAGATCTGGGCGCACAGCCAGGCTTTCAAAGCCTACCGCGGCGAAGCGTGGATGAAGCCGCCCTGCCGCGACTGCGACGAGCGCCACAAGGATTTCGGAGGCTGCCGCTGCCAGGCTTTCCAGATTACCGGCGATGCGGCGCAAGCTGACCCGGTGTGCAGCAAGTCACCGCACCATGACAAAGTGGTGCAGTTGGTGAGACAGGCGCCCAGCCGGCGTGAGCAGCCCATCGTGTTCAGGACTGATGCGGCTTCGCGGGCCCTGCATCCGCAAGATTGAACCCGGATTCTGGCAAGGATTCCTGCGAAAGCGGGAATCCTTCGGCGCTGTCCAGGCCTTGCCGTGAGAGCAAGTTTCGACTACCGAACGAAGGCTTTACCGGACTCCGTCCGTTGCGGCGCTGCGGTTTGATTTCAATGCCGCCACGGCCGCCGGATAGCGCTGATCGGCCGCCCGCTGAAGCCACACCTCGCTTTCGGCCAAGTCCTTTTCTCGGCCCCTGCCGGTTCGCATCATCACTGCCAGCGCGTACTGCGCTTCTGCCTCCCCTGCGACGGCGGCAATTTCGAAGCGTCGTGCGGCTTCTTGCAAATCGCGCGAAACACCCTGACCCGCTTCATGCATCCATGCCAGCCGGGTCTGCGCACGCTGATCTCCGGCCGCTGCAAGCTGGCGGTACAAGGCGGCCGCTTCACCGTGCTGGCCGCTCGCGCCCAGCCACTCGGCCTCCTCAAACGATGAGCGCGTGCGCCCGGGCTGGTCCAGCCCAGCGAGCATGGCCAGCGCTTCCTTGTCGCCATCCTGTGCGGCCAAAGTCAGGTAAATACGGGCTTTAGCTGTGTCTTGGGGCAGCAAGCTGCCAGCGCTGTACAACATGCCCAGGCGATAGCGGGCCTTGAAATTGCCTGCCTGCGCGGCGCTGGTATACAGGGCTTCGGCCCTGGCCATGTCGCGCGGCTCGCCCAGGCCGTCTTCCGCCAGGATGCCGAGGTTGAACAGGGCGTCGCCGTTGCCGACACCGGCCAGCGTTTCCCAGACCGCACGGGCCGCCGCGTAGTGGGCCATCTTGAACTCGGCATAGGCTTTGTAATTGCCCATGGCCGGGTTGCGCAGCCAATCGCTGCGGTCGCTGTCTTGTGCACGGATGCTGCTGCCCAGCGCCAGCAGGGCGACCATCGGCCAAGCATGTTGCGGCTTCATGAAAAAGGCGTTTCTACTCAATGCGCAGCTCGCTCAGCCAGCGCTCGCCCGGCGCAACGTCGTTGCGGTCCATCGGGCCAAAGGGCGGGCTGTCCAGCTTGTCGGGCGGTGCGCTGACGAGATTGAGGTCCACTGCCTGGGGTCTACCAACCAAAGCGTTGGGAGTGACGCTGAAACTGAAGATGAGGCCGTTCCAGAGCTTCGCACCGAAATCGGCGGGTTGCTTGTAGAGAAACAGCAAGTTGTGCTCCAGCCACGCCGGATCCGAGGCGCTTGCAGTGGCCGGCTGGCGGTAGGGGTAGGCCACATGACAAGTGACCTCTACTGCCGATGGCAAGCACTTGAACTCCTTCATGGAAAGAAAGTAGTCGCGCATCACGCTGTAATCCATCTGCACCCGAAAGCTCGCGCTACCAGCCATGGCGGGAACGAACGACACGCTTCCAATGCGTGTACGCCCACCGTCCCGGGTCACGGCGATCAATGACTTGTTTCCGGAGAAGTCAAAGGCCTTGGCACTGCCTACGCTCAGCAAAAAAGCCAGCACGACGGCACACCATGCGGTCATGGCTTGACCGTGAGCACCCAGGTCGAGAGGGTCTTGATATCCGCCGCACTGAGGCTTGGATGTGCCGGCATGGGAATGCGTCCCCACTTGCCTTTGGAGCCATTCTGGATGGACTGGGCCAAAGCTGCCGCAGCGTCTTTTTCATCCTTGTACTTGGCAGCGACGTCAATGAAGGCCGGACCCACCACTTTCTCGGCGGTCGCATGGCACGAATAGCAGCCGCTGGCCTTGGCCAGTTCGGTGGCCGCAGCGACGTCAATGCCCTTACCGGCCTGGGCCAGGCAGCCGGCGCTGAAAAATACGAGGCCAACAATCAAAAAGGTTCGCATGTCAGGTCATCCTCGGAAAAATCCGATCAAAATCACGAATCAAAGGATCGGATATGCGCCCGGCACCGTGGGATGCACTGGCGCAGATCCACCTCCCCGGCACGCACACAAGGGTGCGCGCACCAGGGGACTTGCGGCTATTACTTCGCCAGCTTGAAGGTCCAGACAGCGCCGCCCTGCTCAAGGAAGTTGACCTTCTTGGCCACCTCACCACCCCACAGAGGCACGGCGCCGCCCCAGCCGGACACCACGCTGATGTACTGGTCGCCGCCTTCTTTCCAGGTAATCGGAGGAGCAACCACACCCGAACCAGTCTGGAACTGCCAGACCACCTTGCCGGTCTTGGCATCAGCGGCTTTCAGGAAACCTTCGGGCGTGCCCCAGAACACCAGATCAGCCGTGGTCATGACGCCACCCCACAGCGGTGCGACGTTCTTGACTTCCCAGGCCACTTTGCCGGTCTTCGGATCAATCGCGCGCAGCGAGCCGATATGGTCGTCAAAGAGCGGCTTGATCGTGAACCCCGCGCCTAAGTAAGCTGCGCCCTTCTTGTAGCTGATCGGCTCGTTCCAGATTTCCATACCCCACTCGTTGGTGGGCACGTAGAAAAGACCGGTTTTCGGGCTATAGGCCATAGGCTGCTGATTTTTGCCGCCGAGGAAGCCAGGTGCCGAGAAAGTTGACTTGCCCTTCAGGCCGTCGCCGCCGGCCGCCGTTGGGTCGCCAGGACGGTTGTCCGCCACGAAGTTTGGACGGCCCGTGTTCAGGTCGATGCTCGTGGCCCACGTGACCTTCTTGACGAACGGAAACGCATTGACCAGCTTGCCGGTGGTCGCGTCGTTCACGTAAAAGAAACCGTTGCGGTCGGCCTTTGCTCCCATGCGCTTGCCGTCCATATCAAAGGTGATGAACTCATTGACACCGTCGTAGTCCCAGCCGTCGTTCGGTGTGTTCTGGTAGTGCCAGACAATCTTCCCCGTCTTGACGTCGAGCGCCACGGTGGAGGTCGAGTACAGGTTGTCGCCCTTGCGGACATGACTGTTCCAGGGGCCCGGGTTGCCGGTGCCGAAGTAAGCCAGGCCGGTCTTGGCATCATAGGTGCCGCCCAGCCATGGCGAGGCGCCACCGGTTTTCCAGGTCTCGCCTGGCCAGCTGGCGTTGGTGGTTCCGGTGATGCCGTTTTCCTTGCCGTTGAGGTAGCCCATATGGCCTTCAACCACCGGACGTGACCAGACCATCTTGCCGGTTTTCGGGTCACGTGCTTCGACACGGCCGACGACGCCAAACTCGCCCCCCGACAGACCCGTGAGCAGCAAGCCTTCGGCAATCAGCGGCGCGGCGGTGTAGCTATAGCCCGCACTGTAGTCGTCAATCTTCTCGCGCCAAACAATCTTGCCGGTAGTCTGGTCGAGCGCGATCAGCTGCGCGTCCAGCGTGCCGAAGATCACTAGGTTGTCATAAAGCGCAGCGCCGCGGTTGACCACGTCGCAGCAGGGCATGATGCCTTCAGGCAGGCGGTGCTCATACTTCCAGAGTTTTTCGCCGGTCTTGGCGTCGAGCGCAAAAATACGCGAGTACGACGCCGTGACAAACATCTTGCCGTTATGCACCAGCGGCTGCGATTCCTGGCCGCGCTGCTTTTCGCCGCCAAACGACATGGACCACACGGGCACCAGGCGGCTGATGGTTTTGGGGTTGATGTCAGACAATGGCGAGTGACGCTGGCCCTGAGTTCCCATGCCCCAGGACAGCACGTTGTTGGTGGAGGTGGCGTCGCTGCCTATCATCGCGTCGGTCACTTGCGCGCCGACGTGAGCGGTAGCCACCAAGACCAGAATGCTGAGAAGTTGTCGTTTCACGTTTTAGTCTCCTGAATCGTTGTGAGCTGAATGCCGGCCGTGCTGCATGCACGGTGGTCATGATCCCGAGCCCACGTGGTTCGGAATCACAAAGCAGTTAGGGCAACTTCTGTGCCATCCTTTTTCGCGACTGCGTGCGCATGATTCAGCTTCCAGATCGGCCACCTGAACTGCTCCAGCATCAGGCCACGTGCTCATTTGCAACAGCCGGGTCGTGTCACAGTGTTCAGAAATGAAGCACCTCGCCAGCGTTCCTGTGGCAAGGAAAGCGCTGGATCCGGCTTCAGGCCGCACCGCGCTGCTTGATCCAGCCGCGCTGTGGGTCATAGCCCCACCAAGCCAGCGCAAAGAAAGAAGCGCTTCCGGCCAGCACTACGACCCACGACAGGCCGTTGACCTGCCCGTACATGGCAAAACGCAACACCTCAACCACATGGGTAAACGGGTTGAACTGGGCTAGCTTGAGCAGCCACCAAGCGCCTGATTCCTCGAGTTTCCAGAGTGGATACAGCGCCGGGCTGATGAAAAACATGGGAAAGATCACGAAATTCATGGTGCCGGCAAAGTTTTCGAGTTGCTTGATGTAGACAGAAAGCATCAAACCCAGCGCGGCGAGCAGCGTGGCACCGCTCACCATCGCCAACAGCAGAAGCGGCAGATGCTGCCACGCCAGCGTCACGCCAAAGGCCAGCGCAATCATTAGGAACACCGCCATTTGCAATACTGAAAGGCAGGTGCCCGCCAGCAACTTGAAAGCCAGCAGCCAGCCGCGCGGCAAGGGCGCAGTGAGCAAAAGCCGCATGACACCCATCTCGCGGTCATACACCATGGAAAGCGAGCTCTGCATGCCGTTGAAAAGGGCCACCATGGCCATCAGGCCCGGCACCATGTACACCTGATATTCGACGTAAGTCTCGTAAGGCGGCACGATGGACACGCCAAACACGTTGTGAAAGCCCGCCGAAAACACCACAAACCATAACAGCGGCCGCACCAGTGCTGAAGCCAGCCGTGAGGGCTGGCGCAAAAACCTGTTGATCTCTCGGCCGACCACGGCGCGCAATGCCCGCGCCAGGTGCGGCAGATGGGCGGGCGCCGTACTCAGGGGCGCTGTTTGCATGCAGATTCCTTCTCATCCATGCCCAGTGTGTCCAACACCTCGGTGGGGTGCAGCACGCCCTCCAGCGGCGCGACGCCCACCACGCCGTCACCGTGCGTCAAAAACAGTGGTTGGCGCAACTGCCCGTCCCAAGGCCGGAACGACAGGCGTGGCCCCTTGGCGCCATCCACATAGATGCCGCCGCTGCGCAGGCGCTTGATCTGCTGCGCCATGCCCGCCTTGGGGTCATCCGCCAGGACGGCCACCACCGCTTTGACGGCCGCCCAGGCCGCCCAGTCCTGCCCCTGCATGGGCCGCCGGGCCAGCTTGAAGAAGCGGCGAGACAACTGCGGCCCGCCATGGCGCTCCCATTGCGGGTGCCAGGCCAGCGCCATTAAACCGCTACTGCCCGCCACCGGGCGCGGCCACTGCGTGGCGTAGGGCAAGGTACGCGCGAATTCGCCCATGCTGTCGGCCACGGCAATCACTTCATGCTCGCGGTCGCCAGTCAGCAAACGCGTGTTGGCAAGATCGCGCTCGCGCGGGTCGGTACTCATCTTGAAGGACCGGGTCTGAACAATTTTCAGGCCGTAGCGCTGCGCTGACCGGCTCAAGGCCTGGGCCTGCAAATCATCTTGTGGCAGCGGCCCCTGCAACAGCAAGAGCTTGCGCCAGTTGCGCGCGGCCAGGTACTGGGCCAGCGCGTCGCTGTGCATCTGCCGGCTGGGCGAGGTGTGCAGCAAATGGGCTGCGCACTGCTCGCCGCGCAGGGCGTCGTCATCCAGGCCGACGTTGATCACCATGGCGCCGCCGAGCGCAGTGGGTGACAACTGCACCAGCAGGCGCAATGCCGGGGCGGGAAGGTCGGCCAGCACGTGATGCACGCCAGCGGCCTTGAGTTGCACCAGCGCCGCCGGCAGCCCCTGCGCATCGGCCACTTGCACTTCCCGAATCTTCAGCTCCACGCCCAGCACCTCAAGCTCCACGGCGGCCTCGTCAGCGGCGAGCCGCGCCGCATCGAGCGCGCGCCCGTGCGGATGGCCGGGAAAGGCCTGCTCAAGCCGCCGCGACGCGTAGCGCGTATCGTCCGACAGGCCCATCACGGCTACCGTAACAGTGACAGTGGCAGCCGCTGCCATGACCGGCAGCAGCCCCGTGACAAAAACTAGCGCCGCAAGCAGCGCAGTCACCAGGGGAGCAGATCGAAGGGACATCAGGGCTGTACCAGCACCGTATGCGGCACCCGTCCCACCGCCACCGTGCGGACGGCCTTGGCGCTGGCCGTATCAATCAGTGTAAGGTCGTCCGACTGGCTATTGGCGACGTAAAGCGTTTTGCCGTCCGGGTGCAGCGTCAGGCCCCAGGCCCTCTTGCCCACCAGAATGGTATTGCGCACCTGGCGCGTGGCACGGTCTACCTCGGCCACGTGGTTGGCCTTACCCAGCCCGACCCAAACCGTCCTGCCGTCGGGGCTCAGCACCATGCCTACCGGGGTGATGTCACTGGCGCGCATGCCCTTGATCTTGAATTCCAGCGTGTGCCTGACGCCGTGGTCCTCAGTGCTCAAGACTGTCACACTCGAGCCCAGCTCGTTGCTCACCCACAGCTCCTTGCCACCGTCAGCCAGCACAAAACGGCGCGGCCGATTGCCGACCCGAATGTTTTTTACCACCTTGCGCCCCAACAGATCGACGAGGTGAACCACATTGGCTACCTCGGAAGCGACGTAGGCGCGCTTGCCGTCGGGCATGACCAAGACGCCCTCAGGCTCGCCCCCGGTCTTGACTTCGAACAGTCTGGATTTGCTTTGCAGGTCATAAGCAGCCATCACATTTTCATCCTCGATCGAGACGTAAGCAGTCTTGCCGTCAGGACTCAGGTCAAATATCTCCGGGCTGTCGCCGAACGCCATCGTTCCTGTCATTCTGGATCCGGCGACATCGACCAGGCCAAGCTGGTTGCTATCTCCGCAGGACACATAAATTTGCCGATGATCGGGGCTGAACATCATGTGGCGCGGACGCTTGCACACCTCAATGACCCCGACGCGCATACCCTGCGTATCGAAGACGTAAATGCTGTTGTCTTTTTCACTGGAAACATACACGCGGTTAGCGATGAGCGCCGGGCGCGGAGCCTGTGCGCTCGCCGGACACCCGCCCAACAGGCCAATCGCCAGCAGCAGTCCCTGCACTGCGAGGGCATTTCGCATAAGAAGACCCCGGGGGGGAGCGCCGCAGGAATCGAAAGGCTTTGAATTGGTCAACGCTATGTCTCCGGTAAGGGCAAAACCCGAGTTTTTGTTTTGCAACGACACATTAAGCAAAAACAGTGCCGGACAAAACGGCACTGTTTTTGCTTCTACGGTGGCTACTGCTGCAAAGTGCTTCAGTTTCCAAAACCCCACCGACTGAAACCATGCCTCTGTCACCATCGCCAAGCGTGCACATTGAAGCTGAAGGTGCTGATCGATCACATAGGCCGGACCACCCGCAGTGCCTTAATCGGCGGCAATGGCTAGGCCAGAATCTCGCGGCAGGCCTGCTCGGTCCCGCAGCCTTGAATCTGGCCAGGGCCAGCCATTCCGCCGTACCGAACCTGTTGCCCGCGCTGCCCGCCGGCTGGCCCGCCAAACCGCTGCAACTGATCGTACCTTGGCCGGCGGGCGGCGCTACCGACCTCACACTGCGCGTTCTGTGTGAAGAGGCCGAGCCGCTGCTGGGCCAGCGTATCATCGTCTTGAACCGGCCAGGCGCCGCCGGTACATTGGTAGCGCCTGCGCTGAAGTCGGCCGAGCCTGACGGTTACACCCTGGGCCAGTTGCCCATCACGGTATTTCGCCATGCCCTGATGAACGCCGTACCCTGGGACCCGGTCAAAGACCTTGCCCCCATCGTGCAAGTCTCGGGTACCACGTTCGGCTTGCTCATACCAGCCAACAGCCCGTGGAGCGCTGTGACCGAGTTGCTGGACTGGGCGCGCCTGAACCCCGGCAAACTGCTGATGGGCTCAACCGGCATTGGCACCACCGCGCACCTGGCCATGGAGGAAATACTGCTAAAGCAGGGCATTGAGTATGTTCACGTGCCCTACAAGGGCACAGCCGACCAGATGCTGGCGGTGGCCTCCGGGCAACTCATGGCTGGCGTCAACTCAACCGGCTTTGCACCCTGGCTTGACAGGGGGCAGATGCGGCTGCTGGCGATCTTCAGCGCCGAGCGAAGCAAGCGCTGGCCCGACGTGCCTACCCTGCGCGAGTTGGGATTGACTCAATCCGTCTATTCATCGCCCTGGGGCCTGGCTGCGCCCCGCGGCACGCCTCCCGCCATCATCAAGCGGCTGCATGACGCGTTTTACAAGGCCATGCACAGCGAACGGCATACCGCAGCGCTGGCCCGGTACGACCAGCATCTCGACTATCTCGATACCGACGCTTACAAGCGTGCCGTACTGCAAACTGTGGGGCATGAAAAAATCTTGCTGCGTCGCATGAAACTCCTGACCGCGCCCGCCACATGACTGCCACGCACATCCGCGACGTTATCGACGACTCCGTTAGCCAATCAACTCAGCTCGAGGCAAAACACGCCGACGCACCGGTACTGCGGGCGCGCGATCTCCACAAATCGTATGCCGGGAAGCCTGCATTGACCGGACTCAGCCTGACCCTCTTCCCGGGCGAAATGGTCGCCCTGCTAGGTCCCAATGGTTCGGGCAAATCGACGCTGATGCAATTGCTGACCGGGCTATTCAGCCCCGACCGTGGCGATATTGAGGTCCTCGGCCACAACATGCGTACCCATGCCAGCGCGGCGCTAGCCGGTCTCGGCGTGGTGTTCCAGCAAACCGCTCTGGACCTTGACTTGTCGGTGCAGGCCAACCTCCTTTTCCACACCGACCTGCACGGCCTGCCGCGCGGCGACGCACGGGAAAGAATTGCAGAGGGCCTCGCGCAGATGCGTCTGACGGGTCAGGTCGGCGCCACAGTACGCAGCCTCTCGGGCGGCACTCGCCGCAAGGTCGAACTGGTTCGGGCGCTTCTGCACCGGCCCCGTGTTTTGCTGATGGATGAAGCCACCGTGGGCCTTGACCCCGGCTCGCGCCTGCAACTGCTTCAGGGCGTGCGAAAACTGGTCACGGAAAGCCAGGTAGCAGTGCTGTGGGCGACTCACCTGATGGAAGAAATTGATGTGTCAGACCGTCTGCTGGTTTTGAAGAACGGCACCTTGCAATTTGACGGCATCAGGGCTGCATTTACCGGGCAACTGTCTGATGATTGACGAGGGAAGATATTCCGAAGTCTGACTCTCGGATCCAGCTAGCGTCCATCAATATTCTTGCTTTTGAAGACCAGTTGATGGCAAATTAGTCACAACTGTTATGAGTACTGCGCCCATCGACAGTGGCGCTTGCATGGCGACAATAGGCCGACAATCCACTTCGACAAACCACCCCATGTCTTCGCAAAACGCTAGCGCAGTCGCCCAGGCCATTCTGGATGCACGGCGCCAAAACCGCCCTATTGATGCACGGCCATTTGCCGATCAGCTGGCTGCGCCGGAAGACGCCTATGCGGTACAGGCCTTGGTCGCGGAGGCAATGCAGGGACCGAACGCTCCTTTTCCTGTCTTCTGGAAGACCGGCGGGCCTTCGAGAGATGCGCTGGCCACCCATGCAGCGCTGCCCCCTGAAGGAATCTGGCGCAGCCCTGCCCAGGCTGGCGCATGGCCGTTCAACATATGTTTGATCGAAGCGGAAGTCGCCTTGCGCCTTGGCAAGCCGGTCACTGCAGCCGAGGCCGCGGCGTTGAGCCACGAGCAAGCGATCGCGCTGGTCGACGCGATGACGGTTTCCATTGAACTGGTGGATTCGCGTTGGCACCAGTCCGTGGACGCGCCAGCCCTTTTAAAACTGGCTGACCTGCAATCCCATGGAGCCCTCGTGCTGGGCAATTGGATTGCCTTTGCCCAGCGCGACTGGAAAGCTCAGTCATGCACGGTTCAGATCGGCTCACGACCTGCGGTTGAATGGCGCGGAACCCATTCCATGGGCGACCCGACCTGGGTATTGCCGGCGTGGCTGCAACATGCCACCCGCGATGGACAAACAGTGCCCGCTGGCACTGTCGTGACCACCGGCACCTGGTGTGGCATGCTGCCCGCCGCGCAGGGCGAGCGGGTGCTGGCACGTTTCGAGGGCCTGGGCGAAGCGACAGTTCAGCTCTAGGTCTCTGAATACAGGTGGTGCCTCGCTCGGACAACCAGGGCGCGTAGCCCCGCCAGCCGTTGCCTGCATGCTGAACCGTCAGAGCTGCTGCGGGGGTTGCCGCAGCGCCCTCGCGCCCGGTCGCGTTTGCCGCCCTTTCCTCTTGATCCGCAGACTCACAGAGCAGGCCAGCGGTCGCTCCAAGGATGAACGGCCTCGTAGTCTGCACCAAGCTCAAGCAGCATATCGTCAGTACCGTAAGCGCCAATCATTTGCAGACCGATAGGCAGACCCTCGCGCGATGGCTCGCAGGGCAAGGCCAGACCCGGCAGGCCCGCGGCGTTGACCCAGCCGGTGTAGATGGCGTGACCACGAGGACCCACCTCCTGGCCGTCGATATGGGTCGGGTAAGCCAGTTCGGCCGCCCAGGGAAGCGCGGCTGCGGACGGCATCACGATGACATCCACCGCTTCAAACAGCTTCACGGTGTCACGCCGCAACTGCGCGACCCGCTCCAGAATCTGCCATAGCCGAGCCGCCGGCAGGCGCCGCCCGTTGGCCGCCATGTCCCGGTATTTCTGCGACGCCTGTGCCGCCCACTCAGGGTGGGCTTCAAACATCCGGGCCAGGCCGATTTGGCCGACCTGCGGCCACGCATCGGCGAAGAAGTCCAGGTCCAGAGGCAGCGGACCTGCATCGACCTGGTGCCCCAGTGCTGCGATCTTCTGCACCGCGCTAGCCACACTTCCCGCCACCTGCGAATCCAGCGGTGCGGGGCCGAGGCGCTCCACATAGAGCACGCGCAAGGGGGCGGTGCGCCGCGGCTGCGTCGTGGCTTGTGCGGCGGCCAGTGACAACCGGTCAACCGGCGAAGGGCCCCTCATGACATCGAACAGCACGCGTGCATCGGCCACCGTGCGTGCGAGCGGGCCAATGACTTCGAAGTCCAGCAGCAGGCTGGGCAACACATGTTGCCGCGGCACCGCGCTCAGGGAAGGCTTGAGGCCGACCAGGCCGGCGTGCGAGGCCGGCCGCCGAATGGAGCCGCCGCCGTCCTGCCCAATCGCCAGCGGCGCGATACCGCTGGCCACCGCCGCCACGGCGCCGCCACTGGAACCACCGGGGGTGAGCTGCGGCTGCCAGGGATTGCGGGTGACGCCGAACAGCGGGTTGGCCGTGTAGCCCTCCAGGGCGAACTCGGGCACGTTGGTCTTGCCGATGATGAGCGCACCGGCCGCGCGCGCGCGGGCCACCGCCAGTTCGTCGTGCTGGCTCTGGTAGTGCCGCAGGGCCGGCGTTCCCCAGGTCGTCGGCTGATCTGCGGTGAACAAACTGTCTTTAACCGTGATCGGAATGCCGTCGAGCGCGGACAGCGGCTGACCGCGCGCATGGCGTTCCGTGGAAGCAAGCGCCTCTTCCATAAAGCGCGCGTCACGCCGTGCAATCACCGCGTTCAGCCGCGGGTTCACGGCTTCCAGCCGCGCCAGGCAGACCTGCGCCACCGCCAGTGGCGTCAACGAGCGCTCGCGAAAGCGGCGCCGCAGCTCCACGGCGGAAAGGCGCCAGAGTTCAGAAGATTCAGTCATGGCATGGGCCTCACATGTGTGCTGGTAGCCAGGTCACGATTTGCGGGATCGCCATGATCAGCAAGGTGAACAGGATCATGATGGCCGCGTAAGGCAAGGCGCCCCAGATCGCGTCCTCGATGCCGCCCTTGTCGGGCCGGATGCCATGCACCACGAACAGGTTCATACCCACCGGCGGCGTGATCAGTCCGAGCTCGCACATCAGCACGATGAAGATGCCAAACCAGATCGGGTCCACGCCCAGCGCCGTTGCGATCGGGTAGGTAATCGGGATGGTCGCCACCTGCATCGACAGCACATCCATGAACATGCCGAGGATCAGGTAGAACACGATCAGCGCCAGGATCAGCCCGGTCGCCGACAGGCCCAGTCCGGCCACCCACTTGGTCATGGCCTCGGCCACGCCGGTCAGGCTGATGGTCAGGTTGAGGATAAAGGCCGCCGTCATGATCAGCAGGATCATGCCGCTGACGCGCGCCGTGGAGATGAAGCAGGTGCGCAGCAGCTCGCGGCTCATCTTGCCCGAGTGCACGACGAAGCCCAGCGCCGCGATCACACCCAGGGCCGCGCTTTCCGTGGTGGTGGCGATGCCGAAATAAAGGCTGCCCATCACGATGCCGAACACCACCATGGGCGGCACCAGGTGCACCAGCGAGCGCAGCTTCTCGGCCATCGGCACCTTGGGCTCGCGCATGGCGTTGCCACCCATCAGCGCCGACACGGCGATGTAGAGCATGAAGCAACCCGTCAGCAACAGGCCAGGGATGATGCCGGCGATGAACAGCTTGCCGATCGAGTTGTTGGTCAGCGAGCCGTAGACGATCATGTTCACGCTGGGCGGAATCAGGATGCCCAAGGTGCCACCGGCCGCCAGCGAGCCGAGCGAGGCGCGCATCGGGTAGCCTCGTTTTTGCAACGAGGGCAACGCGACCGTGCCGACCGTGGCTGCAGTCGCCACTGACGAGCCCGAGGTGGCGGCAAACAGCGCACAGCTGCCGATGTTGGTGTGCAGCAGCCCGCCGGGCAGGCGCCCGAGCCAGGCCGACAGGGCGATGTACATGCGGTCGGCAATCCCCGAACGCAGCAACAGCTCACCGAGCAGAATGAACAGCGGAATCGAGGTCAGCAGGCTCTCGTTGTGCACGCCCCAGACCACGGGCGCGATCGAGTCCATGAAGGGCATGCCATAGGCGGCGATGCCGCCAACGATGCCCACCGCCGCCATGGACACGGCGATCGGGATGCCGACCAGCATCATGCCCAGCATCACGACGAAGGCGAGTCCGAATAATCCTATGCTCATGCTTGTGCTCCTTGTTCAACGGACTGGCGCTGGGCCAGGTCGTCGAGTTCTTCCTTCAGCTCTTCCTTGGCGCTCTTCGGGTGAAAGTCGTGGTTCAGCGTGTCGACACGCTTCGTCACCAGCAGCCAGCTGGCGCGCAGGGCATAACCCATGGCCACCAGCGCAAAAATCACCAGCCCGGCGTACCAGACGGCCTGCGGCCAGATCAGCGGCGTCGCCCAGGGCGTCTGCGCGGTGCTGCCGTACTGCAGGGTATCGGTGATGACCTTGGTCGCGATCCAGGCCACGAAGGTCCCGAAGGAAGCCAGCGTGACGATGGAGAACCAGTTCAGGAAGGCCTGCATGGCGCGCGGAAACCGCTCGTGGAACACATCCACCCGAATGTGGTTGCGGCCCATCAGCGCCAGGCTGAAGGCAATGGTCGAGCCAACGGCCAGCGCGTAACCGCCGAGCTCGTCAGCCCCTTGCAGCGACACGTTGAACACCTTGCGCGAGACGGTCTCGACCGCAACGACGCAGGCCAGCAGCAAAAAGATGCCGCCGAACACCGTGGCCAGCACATTCTCGATGTGGTCCTTCATGGCGACACCCTTCGGGATGGGGGCCGCCGCAGGCCGGCCCCGGTTGATGATGATGCTATCGCTCATTTCAGCCCCAGCACCGGGCCCACCGTGCTGCTCCATTTTTGCGAGCAACCCGGGTTGGACTTGTCACAGACCTCGGCCCAGACCGGCAGGCTGACCTTGCTGACGGCACCACGTACCAGCTCGCCGTCAGCCGGCGTTACGGCCACGTTGATGAGCTTGAACTTCTTGCCGGTGGTGCAGGATTCCTTGCCGGCGTTGCAGTTCAGCGCGTCCAGGAACAACTCTTCCGAGTATTTCCAGATGTCGTCGGTCAGGGTATCGAAGGCGGCCTTGAGTTTGACCTGCTGGTCGGGCTTGAGCTGGTTCCAGGCTTTCATCGAAATCGCATAACCATTGAGCGCCATCTGAAAACCGAGCGGCAACTGGTGTGTCGTCACCTCGGGCCAGCCGGCGGAGTTGGCCGAGCTCGGGCCGGTGATGGCGCAATCGACCACGCCCAGCGACAGCGACTGGTGGGTGTCGGCAAACGAGACCGGCACCGGCGTGCCGCCCACCATCTCGATGAACTTGGCCAGATTCTGGTCGTAGACACGGACCTTCAGCCCCTTCACATCGGCCAGCTTGGTAATCGGCTTTGCGCAGAACAGGATCTGCGGGCCGAACGGCCAGACGCCGAGCAGTTTGACGTTGAACTGCTTTTGCAGGCGCTGGTCGGCGGTATCGAAGTAGGCTTTGGCGACCTTGCGGCCGGTGGCGTAGTCAGGACTGGCGCCGACCAGGTCCAGGCCGAGGATGGTGGGCTCGTCACGCGAGTTTTGCGAGACGCGCAGCGACACGATGTCGAACAGGCCGGCCTTCATCACGCGCAGCTGCTCGGTGTCCTTGATGCCCAGCGTGTCCATGGGCTTGTAGTCGGCATCGATGGGCAGGCCGGTTTTGGCCGCGAAGTTTTCGAAAAACGGTTGTTCCTTGTTTTTCTGGATCAGGCCGGTAGCCAGCGGCTGGCCGATGATTTTGAACTTGAGTCGGTCCTGCGCGAGAACAGGGCCCGAAAACAAGACGCCAGTGGTGATGGCAGCGGCGGCCAGCAAGCGTCCCAGCCGTGAACGGGAAAGGGTGGGTTTAGTCATGGAGATGCTCCTGTGAGGTGGGTTGGTCGGGGGAACGGGAGAAACTGTGAGTAGATTTGGGCTCGGGATTAACGGGCGGGCCGGGCTCGGTCCAGCGGGACCAGCGCCTGCGCATGGCCTCGCACTCGGCACCCCGCACGCCAGCGGTAATATCGAGCGACGCACGCGTCATGCCGAGCAGGTTCTCGACCGCGTAGTCGCCATAGTCGGTGCGATGCATGCCCGCGTGCCTGGCGCCCAGCACGAGGCGGGCGATGCCGGCCTCCTTGAGCGCCCAGCAGCACATCGGGCACGGCTCCATCGCCGAATACAGGGTGCAGCCCTCAAGACGACTGGTACGAAGTTGCGCGCAGGCGTCGCGAATCGCCTCGGTCTCGGCGTGGGCGGTCGCGTCGTGGCGGGTCGCAACCCGGTTCGAACCGACACCAACGACCTCGCCATCGCACACCACGAGCGCCGCCACCGGGCAGTCGCCCCGATAGAGCGCCACCTCGCAGTGTTCCAGCACCTGGTCCATGAAATATTGGTCGGTCAATGCGGCTTCGGACATCTTGGGCCACCCGGGATCAGTAGCCAAGCGCATGCGGCAGCGCGGTGACGATGGGCGGCACCAGCATGCACAGCACGAGCACCGCATACATCAGCGCGATGAAAGGCCAGACGTTCGCGACCAGTTCGCGCATGCGCACGCCGGTGACGCCGGAGACGACGAACAGCACCACGCCGACCGGCGGCGTCAGCATGCCGATCACGAGGTTGAGCACGAACAGGAAGCCGAAGTGCAGCGGGTCGATGCCGTACTGCAGCGCGATCGGATGCAGCAGCGGCACCAGCATGATGTAGGCCGCGTTCGACTCGAGAAACATGCCGACCACGAACAGCAGCAGCGCGACCAGCGCCATGTAGATCAGCGGATCGGTAGTCAGCGCACGCAGCAGCGTCGACAGCGTTTGCGGCAGCAAGTCGACCGTCATCAGGTAGGTGATGATGGAGGCAAAGGCGATCAGCGCGCCGACCACGGCCGAGGTGATCGCCGCGCGCACCACCAGCCCCGGCAGGTCAGCCAGCTTGAGCGTTCGGGTCACGAAGAAGCCGAGCAGCATGGAGTACACGACCGCGATGGCCGAGCCCTCGGTGGCGGTGAAGGCGCCGCCGACGATGCCGCCTATCACCAGCACCGGCATGGCCAGCACAATCAGCGAGCGGCGCAGTTCGGCCAGCACCGTGGCAATTCGGAACGGTTCGCCGGTGACGGCCCAGCCGCGCCGGGTGCAAATCCATGAGCACAGCCCGATGAACCCAAAGGTAATGATCAATCCCGGCACCACGCCGGCCATGAACATGCCGCCCACAGACACCGACGAGCCGGCCATGAAGGCATAGACGATCATCGCGCCCGACGGGGGAATGATGGGCCCCAGGTTGGCCGCGGCAGAAACGATGGCGGCGGCAAAGCCCTTGTCGTAGATCTTGGTCAGCGAGGGCGCAAGAATCGACGACAGTGCGCTCGCGTCCGACACAGCCGCTCCGGAGACCGTGGCCAGGCCGGCGCCCGCCAGCATCGTGACATGCGCCATGCCGCCGCGCACCCGGCCAACCAGCGTGTTGGCCAGCGCGATCAGCCGCTCCACGATGCCGGCCTTGATCATCAGCTCGCCCGCGAGCATGAAGAACGGAATCGACATCAGCGGAAACGAATTGACCGAGTGCATCATGCGCTGCGGCACCATGGACAGATCAACCCCGCTCAGCCACAAGGCGACCAGCGAGGCAACGCCCATCGAAAACGCGATCGGCAGACCCAGCAGGGCCAGCGCCATGAATCCGACAACCACCAGCGCGCTCATTCGGCACCTCCCGGCTGCGTAGCCGGTGGACCGACGACAACAATGCGAAGCAGGTGCAGGGCGGACAGCAGCGCACCGATACCCACCGGCACAATGAACCAGCCCACGCTCCAGTCGACAGTGGCCATCAGCTCGTCCCATTGCTCGCGCGCGACACCGAGCGCGGCCCAGGCGATGGCTGCCATCATCAGGGCGCACAGCGCGGCACCAGAACGCTTGAGCGCGTCGCGCCAGTTTTCGGGCAGCTTGTCGGCCAGAACGTCGATACCGATGTGCGCACCCTGGCGCACACCCAGTGGAATAGCCAGGAAGATCGACCAGACAAAAGCCAGCCGGCCGATCTCGTCGGCCCAGTCAATTGAACGGTTAAAGCCATAGCGCAGCGCCACCTGCGCCGACACCACGCCCACCATCGCGGCCACTGCGGCCAGCAGCGCGCCAGTGACCAGCTGGTCCAGCCCGCGCAGCGCGCGGTCTGGCCACAGCAGCGGGCGCTCGGCGGTCATTGTTTGTGCATTCATCTCGGGGCTCCTGCTTTGCATGCCGCGAATCAGCGCTTGGCCGCTTCAGCGAGCACCTGGTTCACCAGATCGGCCCCGGCACGCTTCTTGACGTCCTCGATCACCGGGGCCGTGGCCTTGCGCATCTCCTCGATGGCCCCGGGCGGAATTTCGGTCAGCGTCATCCGGGTCTTCAGGTCGGCCAGGGCCTTGGCCTCGCTTTCGATGGCGAGCTTGCGCTGGAAGGCGATGGTCGAGGTCATCGCCTCACGCACCGCCTTCTGGTACTCCGGCTTGAGCTGCTCGAAAGCCTTCTTGCTCGCCACCACGGCGATGAAATCGAAAAAATGGCTGGAGTTGCTCAGCTGCTTTTGCACCTCGCTGTAGCGGCTGGCGCTGATCACCGTGTACGGATTTTCCTGGGCATCGACCACCCGCTGCTCGAGCGCCGAATACAGCTCCTTGACGTCCATCGCCACCGGATTGGCACCCAGCGCGCGGAAGGTGGCCAGATGCGTTTCGTTGGGTTGCAGGCGCAGTTTCAGTCCCTTCAGGTCCGCCATGCTCTTGATCGGACCCCGGCTGTTGGTGATGTGACGCGCGCCGAGCTCCATCCAGCCAAGGGTGAGAAAGCCCTTGTCCTGCAGCTTTTTGTCGATGGCCGCGCCGACCGGGCCGTCGATGACGCGAAACGCCGTCTCGCGGTTTCTAAAGACAAAGGGCAGACTGACCGCCTCCAGCTCCGGTGCGATGCGCGACAGGAAAGCTCCGCCAACCCAGGTCAAGGCCAGTGTTCCAGACCGCACTGCGTCGACATTTTCCTTGGCACCGCCGAGTTGCATGGCCGGAAAAACATCTACCTGCAGCTGGTTGTTGGTCAGGCGCGCGACCTCCTTTTTGAAAACCTGGTCCACAGCCACGCTGCTCGGGTGCTCGGAAGCGAAATTGCCGGCGATCTGCAGCTTTTGCTGCGCGAAGGCGGGCACCGCGGCTGCAGCGAAGGTCAAAGCCGCAGCGGCAAGCAGGCGGGAGATCAAGGGAGATATAGAGCGATGGGCCATGGTGGTCTTTCGTAAGGTTGGAAGTTTTGGAATGAAAGTTGGCGGGCAGAAGTTCAGGCGATGCGGTCAAGCAGTCGCGCGATGGCGGGCGGCAAGCCGCGGTTCGGCTTGACCGGCGGCGCTGCGAAACTGCCGCGGCGAGCGGTGCCTGGTTGCAGCGCGGCCAGCGTCTCGGCATGGCGCACCGCGCTGGAGACGCCATCGACCACCGGCACCGGCAGCTGCCCCTTGAGCGCACGCGCCAGCCCGGCCAGCGGCGCACCGGCCAGCACGATGACGTCGGCGCCATCTTCATCGACGGCGCGCTCTGCCAGTGCCTTCAGTTGCTGCGCGTGTTCGTCCTGCACCTGGCCGATGCTGGCCAGCGGCCGGTCCAGCGCGTGTATGCTGGCCAGCCGCGAGCCCAGGCCATAAGACTCGACGACTTCGCGGTACCAGGCCTGGATGCGCTGCGAGATGGCAATGATGGAGATGCGGTGACCCAGCAAACAGGCGCTGGCCAGCGCCGCTTCGGTAAGGCCGGTCACCGGCACCGGCAAGGCTTCGCGCAAGCCGGTGAGCCCCGGGTCGCCGAAGGCCGCCACCACCACCGCATCGAAACGTGCATGGTGTTCGGCCGCGAGCTGGGCCGCCGCGTAGGCGCCGATCAGCGCCTCGAAACGGGTTTCGATGTAGGCCACGCCGAAGGGCGCCGTCAGCACCTCGATCTCGGTGCCGGGCGAAGCACTGCGCAGCGCCTCGCTGCGGATCAGCTCGGACACGCTGTCCGAGATATTGGGATTGATGAGCAGCAGCTTCATGCGGGCCTTCCGGGTTGGCGCGGCAGCAGCGAGGGCGCACCGCTGGGCAGGAAACGGCCACGGCCGGCGCGGCCGTGGAATTCACGGCCATCCCACACCACCTCGCCACGCGACAGCGTCAGGCCGGGCCAGGCTTTCAAGGTCATGCCTTCGTAGGGCGTGTGGTCCACGGCATGGTGCAGCTGCGTGTTGCGCAGCACAAACTCGCGCTCATCCCAGATCACCAGGTCGGCATCGGAGCCGATGGCCAGGCTGCCCTTGCGCGGGTGCAGGCCGTAGGCCTTGGCCGGGTTGGTGGCGGTCAGTTCGACGAACTTTTCGAGCGTGATACGCCCGGCCAGCACCCCTTCGGAGTACAGCAGCGCCATGCGCGTCTCGATGCCGGCGATGCCGTTCGGGATATGGCGAAACGCAACTTCCTTGCCACCGGGCTTCTTGCCTTCGCTGCCGTCGAGGTTGAACGGCGCGTGGTCGGACGAGAACACAGTGAACAGGCCGTCGTTGAGGCCGTCCCAGATCACCTCCTGATTCGCCTTGTCGCGCGGCGGCGGGCTGCAGACGCAGTGCGCGCCCTTATAGCTGTCATCGATGCCAAGGTCCTCGGCGGTCAGGAACAGGTACTGCGGGCAGGTTTCGGCAAACACCTTGAGGCCCTGGCCGCGCGCCCAGCGGATCTGCTCGACCGCCTCGCGGCCCGACACATGCACGATCAGAATGGGCACGTCGACCAGTTGCGACAGCGCAATCGCACGCTGCGTCGCCTCGCGCTCGACCAGCATCGGGCGGCTGTGCGCATGAAAGCGCGGCGCGGTACGGCCGGCGGCCTCCAGCTTCTTGGTCAGCCATTCGATGCAATCGGCGTTCTCGGCATGCACCATGGCCATGGCACCGTGGGCGCGTGCCACGTCGAGCACGTCGAGCACGTCGAGCACGTCGAGGATCTGGCCATCGTCGAGCTTCAGGTCGTCGTAGGTCATGTAGATCTTGAACGAGCTGTAGCCCTCGGCGATCAGCGCCGGCAGTTCCACATTCAGCACCTGCGGCGTCGGGTCGCTGACGATCAGGTGGAAGGCGTAGTCGATGTGCGCGCGGCCCTCGGCCCGCTGGTGGTAGTCGGCCACGGCGGCGCGCAGCGACTGGCCCTTTTCCTGCGCGGCGAACGGAATCACGGTGGTGGTGCCGCCGCAGGCCGCAGCGCGCGTGCCGGTGTCGAAGTTGTCGGCCATGCGCACCGGCGGCGCCATCGGCTGGTCGAGATGGCAATGCGCGTCGACCCCACCGGGCGTGACCACGCGACCGGCGGCATCAATTTCCCGCTGCCCGCGCTCCAGATTCGCCCCCAGTTGAACGATGCGCCCGCCGCTGATACCGATGTCAGCGCTGAAGCTATCGCTGGCGGTCGCTACACGCGCATGGCGGATGACGAGATCCAGTGGTGCCCGGCTCATGCGCCCTCCTGCTGCGCACCAGTTCGGGGATTTGTTGTCATTTTTAATGCATACATGCTTGTTGACACTTGTATCGAGTTTTTGTTTTGATGCATCGTCGTTTTCCTATCGGGAACAGCCTTCGTTCAGCAAATTTCGGGCCTGCCATATTCACAAGCTTTCGCTCCGTAGCCATAATGTCTCTCATTCAGATATTGACGACAGTAGTGTTTACACTAATGTCGACACTTATGCGATAAAGTTCGGAATAAGCGGAGTGCAGACGCCGCGTGCCCTAGCCCCTTGATCACGCTTTCGTGAGGAACATGCCATGATTGAACCTGCCGGCCTCGGCGTTTTGACGCCTTCTTCCAGTCCCGCGCTCGAAGCCGCGCTGGGCATGCAAGCTGACCCGGAACCGCTTGATAGAATGGCCTGCCGCTGCAACTCGGTGACCGGGCACCCGGATGCCGGCCACTGTTCAGGCAAGCCGGCGCCCATTGACCCCTTGCCAAACCTCACACAGTCAGCCATGCCCCGCACCGCGCGAAACTCCCCCCCCGAGGTGCGCCTAGAGCGCGAAACGGCAAACGACGACATTTACGAGCGAATCTACGGCGCCATCGTCGAACATCGGCTGCATCCGGGCACCAAGCTCGGGGAAGACCGTCTGGCCAATATCTTTGGCGTCAGCCGGGCGCGGGTGCGCGAAGTGCTGGCGCGGCTGGCGCACGAGCAGATCGTCAACCTCTACCCGCAACGCGGCGCTTTTGTCGCCAAGCCCTCGCCGGAGCAGGCAATTGATGTGTTTGAGGCGCGTCGCCTGATCGAGCCCGCCCTGCTGCGGCGCCTGATTCACACACTGACCTCCGAGAAAGTGGCGCGCCTGCGTCAGCACCAGGAGCTCGAACTCGATGCGCGGCGGCGCGACGACAAGCGCGCGGTGGTCCGTCTCTCCGGCGAGTTCCACCAATTGGTCGGCGTGCTGGCCGGCAACGCCGCACTGGCGCGCAGCATGCGCGAGTTGTCGACGCTGACCTGCCTGATCATCATTCTGTACGACGCCCCGACGGCCTCCAGTTGCCGCGCCGACGAGCACTCCGAGATCATTGATGCCATCGCGAAACGCGACACCGCGCGCGCCGAGCGCCTGATGCTGGCGCACCTGGACCACATCGAAAGCAGCCTCAAGCTCGACAGCTCGACCGAAGAGGTCGATCTGGAAGCTCTATTCGGACTCTGAGCGCCATACAGCCACGCGTTGGCAACCCGGCCAACCGGTCTGCGGCTTGCCCCGCAGCCAACATTTCATCCTGATCAAACCAGTCAGCAGCAGCCTGCTCTGCTGCCCCGGCGAATGGGCAGTCGCCACCGCGCGCCAGGCTTCACACCCGCTGGCGACAAACCCGTTACGGGATTATGTATACAAAACTTAAAACAGAAGTGGCCAGTTCCTTCAGCACAAAAGGAAAATACACGTTGATAATTAAATTGTATTTTGTATGCAATTTAAAATCTCTTGAAAGGAACCCATGCTGAACCTGAACTTTCACCCCGCCGGTCGCCACTTGCTGAGCATTCCCGGCCCCAGTCCGGTACCGGACCGGCTGCTGCGCGCCATGAGCTATCCCACCATCGACCACCGTGGACCAGAATTCGGCGCGCTGGGACGCAAGGTGCTTTCGGGCATCAAGGACATTTTCAAGACGCAGCACCCGGTGGTCATCTACCCCGCTTCGGGTACCGGCGCGTGGGAAGCCGCCCTGGTGAACACGCTCAGCGCCGGCGACGCGGTTCTGATGTTCGAGACCGGCCACTTCGCCAGCCTGTGGAACAAGATGGCGCTGCGGCTGGGCCTCAAGCCCGAATTTCTGGGTCTGCCTGGCACCGAGGGCTGGCGCCATGGCGTGCAGGCCGGCATGATCGAGCAACGGCTGCGCGACGACGCGCAGCATCAGATCAAGGCCGTTTGCGTGGTGCACAACGAGACCTCGACCGGCGTCACCTCCGATATCGCCGCCGTGCGCCGCGCCATCGATGCGGCCAGGCATCCGGCGCTGCTGCTGGTCGACACCATCTCGGGACTGGCCTCGGCCGACTATCGCCACGATGAATGGGGTGTCGACGTCACCGTCAGCGGCTCGCAAAAGGGCCTGATGCTGCCGCCCGGTATCAGCTTTAACGCCCTGTCACCCAAAGCCCTCGCCGCCAGCCGCCAGGCCACGCTGCCCAGGGCCTTCTGGGCCTGGGACGAGATCGTCGAAATGAACCAGACCGGCTACTGGCCGTACACGCCCAATACCAACCTGCTCTATGCCCTGAGCGAGTCGCTGGACATGCTCATGGCCGAGGGCTTGCCCCAGGTTTTCGCGCGCCACGAGCGCCTGGGCGCGGCCTGCCGGCTGGCGGTACAGGCCTGGGGGCTGCCCATCCAGTGCGCCGACCCGGCGCTATATTCTCCGGTGCTGACCGGCGTGATGATGCCCGAGGGCGTGGACGCCGACCGGGTGCGACAGATGGTTTACCAGCACTTCAACATGTCGCTGGGCGCCGGCCTGGGCAAGGTCAAGGGAAAGATGTTCCGCATCGGCCATCTGGGCGACTGCAACGACCTGACCCTGATGGCGGCCCTCTCGGGCTGCGAGATGGGTCTGAAGCTGGCCGGCGTGCGCCTGCGCGACAGCGGCACGTCTGCCGCCATGGAGTACCTGGCCGCCACAGCGCAGGCGGCGGCCAGACAGGACGGCTAGAAGGTCGGGCCCGCCCCGTCTTTGGCGCACCCCCGGCTATAATGCGGGGCTGCCGGGCAAACGCCTTGAGCGGCGTGCTACACCCACCGGCAGCACCCACCCGCCATAGCCCCGGCATGGCCCCGATTTTTAGTTTTTTGAGGACGCCATGAGCGCAAACGACCACACCACGGCCCACCAGGAAGTCCACTCTGGCCCGATCAAGACCCCCAAGCAGCTGCTGGCCGCGGTTTTCTTCTCTTTCGTCGTTCCCATTTTTGCCATCATCGGTCTGGTGTACTACGTGACCTCGGCCAATCAGCCGTCGGCCGGAGCCGTCGATGCCGAAAAAGCCGTGGCGCTACGCATCCAGAAAATTGGCATGGTTGAAATCCGCGATGCCAACCGCCCCCTCAAAGCCGGCGAAGAGGTCTACAAGGCCCAATGCGCGGCCTGCCATGCCACGGGTGCGGCGGGTTCACCCAAATTCTCCGATGTGGCCGCCTGGGCGCCGCGTATCAAGACCGGCTTTGACGCGCTCTGGCAGTCAGCGCTCAAGGGCAAGGGCGCCATGGGCGCACAGGGCGGTGGTGACTTTCAGGACGTCGAAATTGGCCGCGCCGTGGTCTACATGACCGCTGCCGCTGGCGGCAAATTTGCAGAGCCGGCAGCGCCCGCTGCCGCCGCCCCGGCCTCCGAAGCCACCGCGAGCACCGCCAAGTAAGCCGCGCGGCGCCCCGTCAAAAAAACCGGTCCGAGACCGGTTTTTTTACGTCAACAGGGATAAAAAGTGGCCCTAGCCCATACAAAACGCCGGCTAGCAGCTATCTTTTTTGTAGCGCCTGCGGACTGCGCACATAGTGAAAGAGCGCCGGCAACTCCTGCGCTGGCACATCCTGCGGCACCCACAGACCCTGCTCGATCGCGTCGGCGGCATGCATCATGTCCAGGCTGTGCACCAGGCCAAAGCCCAGGTCGGTTTCGAGGTAGACCCGGCCCTGCTCGTCGCTCAGGCAGCGCTGCACGCGGGCCGGCCGGCCGGTGTGCGCGCTGACCGCAAAGCCGGGCGCCGCCTCAACCCGCCAGATCAGCGGCGTGGCTTGCAGCTCCACATACACCCGCTGCGGGCCGTTCTGAAAAAACCACTGGCCGCTGGCATCGCCTTCGTAGTTGCGCTGGATGAAGTCAATCAGCTTCTCATGGCTGAGCCGCGAGCCCTTGCTGGCCGCCGTGCCACCGGCAAACGGACCCGCCGCCTGCACCCGGTCGTCGCGCATATACCAGTTGCCACGCGCGTCCAGCCCGAGCCAGCCGTAGCAGTGGGGCACATTGGGCCATTTGGCGATGGCCTGCCTGACGATGTCATCCATGGGGCTATTTTGCGCCGATTGCCGGCGCGTTGCCCGGCCCTAGAGGTGGGCCGCCAGAAAAGCGGCGACGGCCTCGGGCATGGCGCGCACATGGCCGGGAAACGGTGGCGACGGAAAGCCCACATGGCCGCCCTGTGCCGGTTGCCAGAGCGTGACGTGGCGGCTGACATCGGCCCCCTGCGGCAGGCTGGCGGCCGGGATGAAGGGGTCGTTCAGCGCGTTCAGCGCCAGCGCCGGAATGCCAATCCGGTGCAAATGCGGCTTGGCCGAGGCGCGCGCCCAGTAGTCGTCGGCGTTTTTAAAACCGTGCACCGGGGCCGTGAACACATTGTCAAACTCATACAGGTCGCGCGCGGCCAGCAGCCGGTCGCGGTCAAACAGGCCGGGGTGCTGGTCCAGTTTTTGCAGCGCCTTGGGCACCATGGTTTTCAGAAACATGCGGGTGTACACCTGCCGGTTAAAGCCCCGGCCTATGGCCCAGCCGCTGGCCGCCAGATCGAGCGGCGAGCAGACCGAGGCCATACCGGCCACCAGCTGCCCGGCTTCCGCGCCCAGTTCCGCGCCCCAGCGCATCAGGGCATTGCCGCCCAGTGAAATGCCCACCGCCAGTACCGGCCCGCCGTGCTGGCGGGCAAAGCGCCGCAGTATCCAGTCGATCTCGGTAAAGTCGCCCGAATGGTAGGCGCGTGGCGCCAGATTAAGCTCGCCCGAGCAGCCGCGAAAGTGCGGCACCGCGCAGGCCCAGCCGCGGCCACGCGCCACATCGGCAAAGGCCTCGGCGTAGTGGCTGGCCGAAGAACCCTCCAGTCCATGAAAAACAACCAGCAACGGCTGCTGATACGCCGCCGGCCGCGGCACCGGGCCGCTTAAAGCAATGCCAGCGTCCCGAAGGTGAAGCGCATCCCTGGCAGTGCCAAGCGTGAGGGCCGGGCGCAGCCCAGGGCCGCCCCAGGCAAGGCCAGCCCCCTCGGGGGGCAGCGCGTTACACGAAGTGGGGAGCGTGGGGGCTCCATCCTCCGCAAGCCAGTCCACATCGACAAAATCGCTGTCCGGCGCAATCCAGCGCTCGCGGCGAAACCGGGGCCTGGGGCCGAGGAAGCGCTCGGACCGCAGGGCGGCCCAGATGGTCTGCAGATTGCCGCCCGGCAACCACCAGGGTGCTACGTAATTCATAGCTAAATGCACCCGTCAATGAAGGACATGCGGCGTATCAGAGATTTCCTGCATCTCGCGCGGGGTGCCGGGGCTGGCATGGTGCGCGACCAGCCGCCAGCCCTGCGCGGTCTTGTGATAGACGTTGGTGGCGATCACGTAGGCGTGCTGCGGCCCCTGATCGGTCAGCACCTCGATGCGCTCCAGCACGCTGTGCACGCTGGCGCTCATGGCTTCGACCTTGCGCACCTTGTCGGCAAAGGCACGAATGCTGCCATTGGAGAACATGGCGTCAAAAGTGGCCCGGATCGGCCCGGCCCCGACCAGCCGCGCGCCGCCCGGGTGCACGCACACGATGTCGTCCTCGTCGGCCCAGCAGGCCATGAGTTTTTCGATGTCGCCGCTTTGCAGCGCGTCGTAAAAAGCCGCCTCGATGTCGTCGGCGTTGCCGATGCTGGCGGGCGAGACTTTGGGTTTTGGCATGGTCGGTCGCAAGAGTCAGACAGGTTATGGGATCAGTCCGGCGGGCTGTCAGGTGTTGAATTCTGTCTGGCATTGTGCCCTGCGGCAAGCCATGCCCGGACTATACGGCGCATGCCCGGGCCGGTCTGCGGGCCTTCGCCGCAGCCCGCGCTGGCGCTCTGGTTGGCCTGCCACAGCAGCTCTGGCGCGGCCACATGGGTGCCTGGCGGCAACAGCTGCAGGGCGGTGTCGACAAATTCGGCCAGTTTGGCGGGCCGAACCGGCTGCTCGCTCACGGGAATCATGTACTTGAGGGTGGAAAGCATGCCGCGCGCGGTCCGCTCCAGAAAACTTTCCCCCTCGGGCGCTTCGGTTTTGCGGGCCGAGCGCACCAGCAGCAGGCGTTCAAAGCCGAGCGCGGCGACGGCCTGCTCGTCCAGGTTGGCCAGGCCGCGCTTGAGCGCCTCGGGCAGGCGCCCGGTTGCGTGCGGCACCAGCACCACCAGCGTGCGCACGCCGCAGCGCTTGAGCCAACCGGCCAGCGCCGGCAGCTGCGCCGGGGCCGGTGTCCAGAGCGTGCGCTCACGTCCGTAGTAAAGCCGGGGCGGTTCGAACATCACCAGGCCGATGTCGACAGGCTGCGGCCTCGGGGCCCACTGCTCGATCGAGGGTGAGGCGCCGGTCAGCGCAAACCCGACCCCGGCCAGGCCGGTGGTCATCGTTTCGGTGGCCAGCACCTCGGTATGGGCATAGCGGCCGCTGCCGACCAGGCGGCGCAGCACTTCATTGCCCAGCACGCCGGTGGCGCCGGCCACCAGCAGCCGAGGCTTGCCGGCCGCAGCGGCGACCGGGCGCAGGGCCCCCTGCAGGGCGTTCAGCGCAGCACCGGAAGCGGGGAAATCGGACCTTGATGACATTCGACTATGGTAGTGTTGCGGCTTGCATGTTGGAGGCATTGCCATGAAATCACGTTTTTCCGGTCTATTCAGTTTAATGCTGGCGTCGCTGCTGGGCTTGCTGCTGACCGGCTGCGGCTACAACGACTTCCAGAGTCTGGACGAGCAGACCAAGTCGGCCTGGTCCGAGGTGTTGAACCAGTACCAGCGCCGCGCCGACCTGGTGCCCAATATTGTCGCCACGGTCAAGGGCGAAGCCGCTTTCGAGCAGGACACGCTGACCAAGGTGATCGAGGCGCGGGCCAAGGCGACCTCGATTCAGGTCACGCCCGAAACCCTGAACGACCCGGCTGCCTTCAGCAAATTCCAGGCGGCCCAGGGCGAGCTGGGCAGCGCGCTGAGCCGCCTCATGGTGGTCAGCGAGCGCTACCCCGACCTGAAAGCCAACCAGGGTTTTCGCGATTTGCGGGTGCAGCTTGAGGGCACCGAAAACCGCATCACCGTGGCGCGCAACCGCTACATCCAGACGGTGCAGTCCTACAACGTGCTGACACGCAGCTTTCCGGACAACCTGACGGCCATGGTGTTCGGCTACAAGGTCAAGCCCAACTTCGCGGTGCAGAACGAGGCGCAGATCTCCGCACCGCCGGTGGTGGACTTCACCAAGAAGTGAGCGTTCGCCAAAGCTGTGCATGCGACGCTTTCCAGACCTTCCGATTCCGCACTGGGCCAGCGCTTTTGTGCGGCTGATGCTGGGTTTGCTGCTGGCGGCGTGGCTGCCGTTGCAAGCCCGGGCGCAGGATGTGCTGCCGGTGCCGACGCTGAGCGCCCATGTCATGGACAGCACCGGCACGCTGGACGCGACGCAACGCGCGGCGCTCGAATCCAAGCTGATGGCGTTTGAGGAGGCGCGCGGCGCGCAGGTGGTGATGCTGCTGGTGCCCAGCACCCGGCCCGAAGACATTGCCGCCTATGCCCAGCGCGTCGGTGACACCTGGAAGATAGGGCGCAAGAACATTGGCGACGGCTTGCTGCTGGTGGTGGCCAAAAACGACCGCACGGTGCGCATTGAAACCACCAAGGCGCTGGAAGGCGCGATTCCCGACCTGGCCGCCAGCCAGATCATTGAAACGGCCATCACCCCGCGTTTCAGGCAGGGTGACTACGCGGGCGGACTCAATGCCGCGGCCGACCAGATCATCGCCCGCATCAACGGGGAAAACCTGCCGGTACCGGAGCGCAGCGGCAGCGGCCGCAGCGCCGCCAGCGGCTTTGACTGGCAGGACCT
The DNA here is from genome assembly GCF_031411155.1 of Polaromonas sp. Classification (GTDB taxonomy): domain Bacteria; phylum Pseudomonadota; class Gammaproteobacteria; order Burkholderiales; family Burkholderiaceae_C; genus Polaromonas. The sequence goes on from NZ_JANOAL010000098.1 coordinate 62,582, forward strand.
GGCAATCTTTCTGTTTTTTGCGGTGCCGATTGGCGCGCGCGTGATATCTAGCGTGCTGGGGCGCAAGGCCGGCTCGGTGGCTACCGGTGGCGTGGTGGGCCTGCTGGCCTGGGTCTTCACCAGCAGCTTGGTGGTTGCCGGCCTGGCCACGCTGCTGGGCCTGCTGTTTGCGCTGTTCGCCAGCCTGGGCTCGCTGGGCCGAGGGATAGGCTCGGCCGGACGGGGTGGCGGCTTCGGTGGTGGTGGCCGGGGCGGCGGCGGTTTTGGGGGCGGCGGCGGTGGCGGTTTCAGCAGCGGCGGTGGCGGCAACTTCGGCGGCGGCGGCGCTTCGGGAGGCTGGTAAACCCATGCTGGACAAACTCAGGATTTTCATCCGGCACCTGTGGCTGGACGGCGACGACACGCGCAGCGCGATTGCACCCGACATGCAGCAGCGCCTGGCGCAGCGGGTGGCGGCCAGCGAGCGCCGCCACAGTGGCGAAATCCGCCTCTGCATCGAAGCCGCCCTGCCCTTCAGCTATTTGTGGCGCGTGGGCGCGTCGTCGCCGCTCAGCGCCATCATCCGGCAACGCGCCGTGACGCTGTTTGGCAAATTACGGGTATGGGACACCGAGCGCAACAATGGCGTGCTGATTTATGTGCTGCTGGCCGAGCATGCGATTGAAATCGTGGCCGACCGCGGCGTGGCGCGGCATGTCAGCCCGCCGCAGTGGCAGGCGATGGTGGCGCGCATGGCGCAGGCCTTTCGCGACCAGCGCTACGAAGACGGCCTGACGCAGGCGCTGGAAGAAACCTCGGCGTTGCTGATGGAGCACTTTTCGGTCGACAGCGCAACGGGCGGCCAGCCCCCCAAGCGCAACGAGTTGCCCGACAATCCGCTCCTTATTTGATAGCTGCCATCGCCGATAAAATAAGGGCTAGCGGTCATTTTTGACCGAAAAAAAGCCCCTGGCTTTCGGCAGGGGCTTTGGCAAGGCCGGGGCTGAGCCCCCACCTTACTTTTTCTGGCGGTACTTGCGCAGGGCGGCAATCTGGGCCGCCATCACGGCCAGTTCGGACTGGGCCATGGCAATGTCGATGTCGGTTCGGGCATTTTTCAGCGCCTCTTCGGCGGCGGCCTTGGCAGCACTGGCCTTGGCTTCGTCCAGGTCCTTGCCGCGGATGGCGGTGTCGCTCAGCACCGTCACGCAGTTGGGCTGCACTTCGAGCAGGCCGCCGGCCACAAACACAAACTCTTCCGTGCCGTCGGTTTTTTCAATGCGCACGGCCCCGGGCTTGATGCGGGTGATCAGCGGCGTGTGACGTGGGTAAATACCCAGTTCGCCGGCCTCGCCTGGCAACGCCACAAACCGGGCTTCGCCGGAGAAGATGGACTCTTCCGCGCTGACGACGTCGACATGGATGGTGTGTGAGGTGTCCATCGCTTAGACCTTCTTGGCCTTCTCGAAAGCTTCGTCGATGGTGCCGACCATGTAGAAGGCCTGCTCGGGCAGGTGATCGCACTCACCCGCCACAATCATCTTGAAGCCGCGAATGGTTTCGGCCAGGCTGACGTACTTGCCGGGCGAGCCGGTAAACACTTCCGCCACGTGGAAGGGCTGCGACAGGAAACGCTGGATTTTGCGGGCGCGGGCCACGGCCAGCTTGTCCTCAGGGGCCAGTTCGTCCATGCCCAGAATCGCGATGATGTCGCGCAACTCCTTGTAGCGCTGCAGCGTGCCCTGCACGGCGCGTGCCGTGTTGTAGTGGTCTTCACCGACCACGGCGGGTGACAGCTGGCGGCTGGTCGAATCGAGTGGGTCCACGGCGGGGTAAATACCCAGCGAGGCGATGTCACGCGACAGCACCACGGTCGAGTCGAGGTGGGCAAAGGTCGTGGCGGGTGACGGGTCGGTCAAGTCATCGGCGGGCACGTAAACGGCCTGGATCGACGTGATGGAACCGACCTTGGTCGAGGTAATACGCTCTTGCAGGCGGCCCATTTCCTCGGCCAGCGTCGGCTGGTAGCCCACGGCGGAAGGCATGCGGCCCAGCAGCGCGGACACTTCGGTGCCGGCCAGCGTGTAGCGGTAGATGTTGTCCACGAAGAACAGCACGTCACGGCCTTCGTCACGGAAGGACTCGGCAATCGTCAGGCCGGTCAGTGCCACGCGCAGACGGTTGCCTGGGGGCTCGTTCATCTGGCCGTAGACCATCGCCACTTTGGACTCTTCGAGCTTCTCGAGGTTCACGACGCCGGAGTCAGCCATCTCGTGGTAGAAGTCATTGCCTTCGCGGGTGCGCTCACCGACACCGGCAAACACGGACAGGCCCGAGTGCGCCTTGGCGATGTTGTTGATCAGTTCCATCATGTTCACGGTCTTGCCGACGCCAGCGCCGCCGAACAGGCCCACCTTGCCGCCCTTGGCGAACGGGCACACCAGGTCAATCACCTTGATGCCGGTTTCCAGCAGTTCCTGCAACGGGCTCAGTTCATCGTAAGCCGGGGCCTTGCGGTGAATCGGCGCGGTGAGTTCCTGGCTGACCGGGCCGCGCTCGTCAATCGGCGCGCCCAGCACGTCCATGATGCGGCCCAAGGTGGCCTTGCCTACGGGAACCATGATGGGGGATGCGGTGTTCTTCACCATCGTACCGCGGCGCAAACCATCGGAAGAGCCGAGCGCAATGGTACGCACGATGCCGTCACCGAGCTGCTGCTGCACTTCCAGGGTCAGCGTGGAGCCGTCCATTTTCAGTG
>NZ_JANOAL010000099.1:0-18798 GCF_031411155.1 Polaromonas sp.
CGCCTGCGTGCCGTACAGCAGCAGCACGACGGCGCCGGCGCCGGTCATGGCGCCCAGCAGCTTGTCGGACAGTCCGCCCAGCCGCGCCAGCCCGCCGACGCCAATGGCAATCAGCAGGCAGTCGGTGGCAATGCAGACCCCAATCGTGAGCCACAGGTGCTGGCGCAGCAGCCCCATGCGGATCACATGCGCGTTTTGCGGGCCGATGGCCATGATCAGCGACAGGCACAGCAGCATGCCGGCAAGAAAGGTGGGAGAGGTGAACAGGTGCATGGGAAGGGCTGGGGACGGGGAATGAGGCCAGTGTCCTCTGAACAGGCCTGTAGTTAAACAAAATTAACTAAAATTGCAGTTCGTCAATAAAAAATTGATTCAACACCATGCTTGATGCCCGCCAACTCGAGGCGCTGCTGGCCGTGATCGAACACGGCAGCTTTGGCGCCGCCGCCAAAAGCCTCAGCGTCTCGCTGGCGGCGGTGTCGCTGCGCATCAAGTCGCTGGAAGCGGCGCTGGGCCAGCGCCTGCTGGTGCGCGGCAAGCAGGTGCGCGCCACGCCCACCGGCCAGGCCTTGCTGACGCATGCGCGGCAGGTGCGGCTGATGGAGGCCGAGGTGCTGACCGGTCTGCAGGGCCACGGCGCGGGCAGGGCGCGCCGCCTGCAAAGCCTGAGCGTGGCGGTCAACGCCGACTCGCTCGCCAGCTGGTTTTTGCCGGGTGTGGCCGCCGCCTGCGCGCGCCACCAGCTGCTGCTCGACATCGTGGTCGACGACCAGGACCACACCCACGACGCGCTCAAAAGCGGCGACGTGACCGGCTGCGTGACGACGCTGGCGCAGACCATGCGCGGCTGCGTCGCCGAGCCGCTGGGCCTGATGCGCTACCGCTGCCTGGCCGCGCCGGCGCTGGTCGAGAAATGGCGTGGCGGCAAGGCGGCGGTGAGCGCGCAGCGCCTGCTGGCCAGCCCGGCCGTGATTTTCAACCGCAAGGACGCGCTGCAGGACGCCTTTCTGGCGCAGCACTTCAATTTGCGCGACGCGCTGTACCCGCGCCATTTTGTGCCGGCGGTGGATGCCTTTGACCTGGCGCTGGAGCTGGGCATGGGCTGGGGCATGGTGCCCGAGCAAAGCCTGGCGGCCAGGGCCCAGCGCCCGCCGCTGGCCGAGGTGCTGCCCGGCACCACGGTGGACGTGGCGCTGTACTGGCAGCACTGGGCCAGCGAACCGGTGCTGGCCCAGCGCCTGACGCGGGCGGTCAAAGAGGCCGCAAAGGCCCGGCTGGTTCAGGTCTGAGCCGCCGCCGCAGTACCCAGCGACAGCAACTTGCGCGCCGGCGTCAGCCCGGTGAACGCGAAATCCACCTGCGGCACGCGCCCGCTCACGATGTCGGCAATCGCCGCGCCCGAGCCGCATGAATGCGTCCAGCCCAGCGTGCCGTGGCCGGTGTTGAGAAACAGGTTGCTGGTTTTGGACTGGCCGATGTAGGGCACGTTGGAGGGCGTGGCCGGGCGCAGGCCGGTCCAGTACTGGGCGTTCTGGCCGTCGGTCATGTCGGGGAAGAGCTGCTTCACGCGCCGCACAATCGCTTCGCAGCGCACCAGGTTCAGCTCGGTGCTGTAGCCATTGAGTTCGGCCGTGCCGGCAATGCGCAGGCGGTTGCCGAAGCGCGAGAACACCAGCTTGTACTCGTCATCGGTCAGCGACACGTTGTAGGACGCGGCTTCGTTGATCACCGGCAGCGTGACCGAATAACCCTTGGCCGGGTAAATCCGCAGGGTCTGACCGAGCAGCTTGGCCCACTGCGGGCTGTAGGCGCCCAGGCACATCACATAGGCGTCGGACTTGAGCTCGCTGACCACGCCCCCGGCATTGGCAATCTGCACCGCCGTCAGTGCGTCGCCTTCCTTGCGCGCGCCGACGATGCGGGTGTTGTACAAAAACTGCACGCCCTGCGCGGCGCAGAGCTCGGCCAGCTGGCGGGTAAAGGCATGGGCGTCGCCCGATTCGTCGCTGGCCGTCATGCTGCCGCCCACGATCTGCGCGCGGCTGGCGGCCAGCGCCGGCTCGATGGCCACGCATTCGTCGGCGGTTTTCATGTCGAGCTCGCAGCCGTATTCGCGCATCAGGGCGGCCGGCGCCTGCGCGTCGGCGTATTCCTGCTCGCTGGTGTAGAAATGCAGAATGCCTTCGGTCTTTTGCTGGTAGTCCATGCCGGTGTGGTCGCGCAGCTTTTGCAGCGTGGCCCGGCTGTACAGGCCCAGGTTCACCATCTGCTTGATGTTGTGGCGGGTGCGGGCGGGCGTGCATTCGCGCAAAAACGACAGACCCCAGAGCCACTGGTTCAGGTCCGGCCGCAGCCGGAACAGCAGCGGCGCGTCTTCGCGGGCCAGCCATTTCAGCACTTTCAGCGGCGCGCCGGGGTTGGCCCAGGGCTCGGCATGGCTGACCGAAATCTGCCCGCCGTTGGCAAAGCTGGTCTCCAGCCCGGCGCCCGGCTGGCGATCGACGACGCTGACTTCGTGGCCAGCCTGGCGCAAGAACCAGGCGGAAGTGATGCCGGTCACGCCGGCGCCCAAAACGGTAATTTTCATCGTGTGTACCAAGGAAAAAGGTTGCCAGCCCAGCAAGAATGGGCGCAAGCAGCTATGAATTTGATAGCAAATTGCAGAGCGGCAGCGCGCACCCCTCCGGGTGCCGCTCCCACTGTCCTTGGTACCTGAGAGATTCAACCTGCTGCCGTCAAGCGGCAGGTCTTGCTCCTTCGGTGGCGGCCGCATTGCGCGGCCACTCTCTCCAGATTCGGCTTTTTTCATTCAATACGGGAGCCTGAGCGATCATGGGAGATTGCGCCTTCGGCGGCTGTTGCGGGGCAACAGCTCTCTCTTGAATGAAGGCCGATTTTGCCATGCGCGCTGCCCTGGGGTCAAGTTAGCGTCCAGGGCCTGGCCTTGCGTCTCCTAAAATCAACCCATGCTACAAATCAAAAAAGACCTGCTGGACGCGCTGGGCCAGGCCCTGAAGACGTTGGCGCCCGACAGCAGCGTGGCGGCCGCCTTCGAATCGCCCAAGGTGGCGGCGCATGGCGACTTTGCCTCCACCGCGGCCATGCAGCTGGCCAAACCGCTCAGGCTCAACCCGCGCCAGCTCGCGGAAAACCTGCGCGCCGCCCTGCTGCAGGCGCCGGCGTTTGTGCGCTGGGTCGAGGCGATTGAAATTGCCGGCCCCGGTTTTCTCAACATCCGGCTCAAGGCCGAGGCCAAGCAGGAAGTCGTGCGCGAGGTGCTGCGCAGCGGCGCCGCCTACGGCAGCCAGCCGGCAGACGGCGGGCACCGCATGCTTGTCGAGTTTGTCTCGGCCAACCCGACCGGCCCGCTGCATGTGGGCCACGGCCGCCAGGCGGCGCTGGGCGACGCGATCTGCAACCTGTTTGCCACCCAGGGCGCGCAGGTCTGGCGCGAGTTTTACTACAACGATGCCGGCGTGCAGATCCAGACGCTGGCAGCCAGTACGCAGGCGCGCGCCAAAGGATTGACGCCGGGTGACGCCGGCTGGCCCGAGCCGGCCTACAACGGTGACTACATTGCCGACATCGCCGCCGACTTTCTGGCCCAAAAGACCGTCAAGTCCGACGACCGCGAGTTCACCGCCTCAGGCGATGTCGACGACATCGATTCGATACGCCAGTTTGCCGTGGCCTATCTGCGCCATGAGCAGGACCTGGATTTGCAGGCGTTCTCGGTGCGCTTCGACAACTACTACCTGGAGTCCAGCCTGTACAGCTCGGGCCGTGTCGATGCCGCGGTGCAAAAGCTGAAAGAAGCCGGCAAAACCTACGAGCAGGACGGCGCGCTGTGGCTCAAGTCGACCGACTACGGCGACGACAAAGACCGCGTGATGAAAAAGAGCGACGGCAGCTACACCTACTTTGTGCCCGATGTGGCCTACCACCTGGCCAAATGGGAGCGCGGCTACGGCCGCGCCATCAACATCCAGGGCATGGACCATCACGGCACCATTGCCCGCGTGCGCGCCGGCCTGCAGGCCGCCAATGCCGGCGTGCCCCAGGGCTACCCCGACTACGTGCTGCACACCATGGTGCGGGTGGTGCGCCACGGCGAGGAAGTCAAGATCTCCAAGCGCGCCGGCAGCTACGTCACGCTGCGCGACCTGATTGAATGGACCAGCGCCGACGCCGTGCGCTTCTTCTTGCTGAGCCGCAAGCCCGACACCGAATACATCTTTGACATTGACCTGGCGCTGGCCAAGAACAATGAAAACCCGGTCTACTACGTGCAGTATGCGCACGCCCGCATCTGCTCCATCCTGAACACCTGGGCCGAGCAGGACGGCGAGGAAAGCCGGCTCCAGTACGTCGACCTGTCGGCGCTGACCAGCCCGCAGGCGCAGGCGCTGATGCTGCTGCTGGCCAGGTACCCCGACATGCTGAGCAACGCGGCGGCGGGTTTTGCCCCGCACGACGTGGCGTTCTACCTGCGCGAGCTGGCCGCCTGCTACCACAGCTACTACGATGCCGAGCGCATTCTGGTCGACGACGAGACCGTCAAGCTGGCGCGGCTGGCGCTGGTCAGGGCGACGGCGCAGGTGTTGCACAATGGCCTCGCGGTGCTGGGCGTCAGTGCCCCGCGCAAGATGTAAAGAATGATGGAAACCACAGTGCGCAACCCTTTTACTCTCCCCACCGGGCACGGCATGAACACACAACGAGGCGGAACCCTGCTGGGTTTGATTATTGGCGCGCTGATTGGCCTGGGCGCCGCGCTGGCGGTGGCGGTCTACATCACCAAGGTGCCGGTGCCCTTCATGAACAAGCCCCAGTCGCGCAACCCCGACAGCGACGCGGTCGAAGCCAAAAAGAACCGGGACTGGAACCCGAACGCGCCGCTGGCCGGCAAAAATTCGGCCAAACCGCCCTCGGCCTCCGGCGAAGTGACCGGCATCCCGCTGCCCGATACAGCCATCGTCAGCCCGCCTAAAGCAGCGGCATCTGCGGCCACCTCAAAGATCACCCGGACCTTGCCCGCCTCGGACGACCCGCTGGGCGACCTGGCGAAAGCCAAGACCAAGCCCAAGGCTGAGGGGCCGTCCGATGGCGACCCTTTCAATTACTTCATCCAGGCCGGGGCTTTTCGCACGCCCGAAGACGCCGAACAGCAGCGCGCCCGGCTGCTGCTGCTGGGTATGCAGGCGCGCGTGACCGAGCGCGAGCAGTCGGGTCGCACCGTGTACCGCGTGCGCCTGGGGCCTTTTGCCAAAAAAGAGGATGCCGACAAGGCCAAGGAGCGGCTCGACAACAACTCGATCGAGACCGCGCTGGTCCGGGTGCAGCGCTAGCTGGGCCTTGCCACTTGAACTTTGCCGCTTGAACTTTTCCGGGCAAGGGCGTCAAACCCCTGCACAGCCCGTGACCCGACCCCATTTCAGGAGAGATATTTGATGCAACGACGCGAGTTTTCGCTTTCCGCCGTTTCGGCCCTTTCTGCCGCCGCCGTGGCGGCCACCGCACTACCGGGCAGCGCCCGCGCCCAGGGGGCCGCCTTCAAGGACGGCGCTGACTACCTCACGCTGGACAAGCCGGCGCCAACCGAAGCCCCTGCGGGCCAGGTCGAGGTGGTCGAATTCTTCTGGTACAGCTGCCCGCACTGCAATGCCTTTGAGCCGCAACTCGAAGCCTGGATCAAGAAAGCCCCGAAAGACGTCAGCGTGAGGCGTGTGCCGGTGTCGTTCCGGCCCGATTTCGAGCCGCAGCAGCGTCTGTTTTATGTGCTGGAAGCCCTGGGCAAGGTCGATGAGCTGCATAAAAAGGTGTTTTACGCCATTCATGTCGAAAAGCAGGCCCTCAACACGGCCGAGCTGGTGGCCGCCTGGGCCGAGAAGCAGGGCCTCAACAAGGCCAAATTTGTCGAGATGTACAACTCGTTTTCGGTCAGCACCAAGACCCGCAAGGCGACCCAGCTGCAGGACAGCTACCAGGTCGACGGCGTGCCCGCGCTGGGTGTGGCCGGGCGTTACTTCACCTCGGGTTCCCAGGCTAAAACCATGGAACGTGCGCTCCAGGTCACCGATTTCCTGATTGCCCAGTCGCGCAAGGCCAGGCCGGCCAAGGCCTGAGCCGCCTGAAGAATCTCAAAGGCATCGCCAGTCAGTCAAACCCGCCCCATCGGCGGGTTTCTTCATGGGTCTTTCGCTTTGCATGCCATTCCCCTGGGCCGGCATCGTTACAATCAGCCCAATCCTCAAGCAGCAAGATTCGTGCCTTTATGAAAACCCCCCTGTCCGCCCTGATCCTGGTCGCCGCCCTGGCGGGGGCGACTGCGCTGCCCGCCGCCGCCGAAAAGGCCGACCGCGACAAGCCGATGAACGCCGAGGCCGATGCCCTGCGCTACGACGACCTGAAGCAGACCAGCGTGTTCACCGGCAATGTGGTGATCACCAAGGGCACGACCATCGTGCGCGGCGCCAAGGTCGATGTGTCGCAGGACCCCGAGGGCTACCAGCTGGCGATTGCCGTGGCCGCGCCCGGCAAGCTCGCCTACTACCGCAAAAAACGCGACGGGGTCGACGAATACATCGAGGGCGAAGGCGAGCGGATTGAATACGACAGCCGCGCCGATCTCGTCAAATTCATCAGGAACGCGGTGGTGCGCCGCTATGTAGGCGCGACCCTGGCCGACGAAACCACTGGCGCGCTGATTGTGTACGACAACAACACCGACGTGTTCACGGTCGATGGCGGCGCGCAAAACCGCAGCGCCGCCAACCCCACGGGCCGGGTGCGCGCCATGCTGTCGCCGCGTGCCCCCCCCCCGGCGCCGGGCGCGGTCACGTCGCCGCCCGTCGGCCCGGTTCCCGGCCTGCGCCCCAGCACCACGCTGGGCACGGACAAAAAGTAAAAAAAGATGAACGCAACGGGCAACAGATGAACGTGCTGACCAACGCGCTGGCGGCCAGCCCGCCGACCCCCAGCCGCCTGATGGCGCAGGGGCTGCAAAAATCCTACGGCGGCCGCAAGGTGGTGCAGGATGTGTCGCTGACCGTGGAAAAAGGCGAAGTGGTCGGCCTGCTGGGCCCCAACGGCGCCGGCAAAACCACCTCGTTTTACATGATCGTTGGCCTGGTGCGCGCCGACGCCGGCGAAATTTCGATTGATGGCGATCCGGTCGAGCACATGCCGATTCACCGGCGCGCCCGCCTCGGCCTGAGCTACCTGCCGCAGGAAGCCTCGATTTTCCGCAAGCTCACGGTCGAGGAAAACGTGCGCGCCGTGCTGGAACTGCAGCGCGACCCAGGCGGCCAGCCGCTGGGCCGGGTCGACCTGCAGGCCCGGCTCGACGGCCTGCTGCACGACCTGCGGGTCGACCACCTGCGCGACTCGCCGGCGCCGGCGCTGTCGGGCGGCGAGCGCCGCCGCGTCGAGATTGCGCGCGCGCTGGCGACCCAGCCGCGTTTTATTTTGCTCGACGAACCGTTTGCCGGCATCGACCCGATTGCCGTGATCGAGATCCAGCGCATCATCGGCTTCCTCAAATCGCGCGGCATCGGCGTGCTGATCACCGACCACAACGTGCGCGAGACGCTGGGCATCTGCGACCACGCCTACATCATCAGCGACGGCCATGTGCTGGCCAACGGCACGCCGACCGAGATTGTTGACAACGCCGACGTGCGCCGGGTTTACCTCGGCGAGCACTTCAGGATGTGATGGCCTCCCCCCCGTTGTCGCTCACTGCGTGTAGCTCCCTCCCCCCTCAAGGGGGCGGCGCCTGCGGCCCGGCAAAGCCGGTTCCGCGGCCCCTGCTTGAAAAATGCGCGTCATCCCGCTTCTGCGAGTGGTCGGGGGCGCGATGAAACAGGGCCTGTCGCTCCGCGTTTCGCAGCATCTCGCGCTGACGCCGCAGTTGCAGCAGTCGATTCGCCTGCTGCAGCTGTCGACGCTGGAGCTGAGCCAGGAAGTCGAGCAGATGCTGGACGAAAATCCGTTTCTGGAGGTGACTGAAGAGGCCGCCGTGCGCGAGGAATTCGGGCTGGAGCACACCGACACGCCGGTCAGCCAGGACAGCCGGGAGTTTGAGTCTGCTACTAATTCGATAGCTGGCAGCGCAGATGAATCGGGGGCTGCGGGCCAAAATGATGCCGAAATCGGGCCTGAGGCGAGTTCCGAGGCGAAACTCGAGGAAAGCTGGGACGGCGACGGTTCGGTCGACACCGCGCCCGACGACAGCGAATGGGGCGGCGACGCGCCGGCGCGTAAAAACAATGCCGATGACAGCGACGCCGAGGCGTCGGACCTGACGGGCGGCCATGAGTCGCTGCAGGACCACCTGCACCGCCAGTCGCTCAGCCTGCGCCTGTCCGACGAAGACCGCGCGGCCCTGCATTTTTTGATCGAGTCACTCAACGACGATGGCTACCTCGAAGACAGCCTGGCCGCGCTGGCGGCGGGGCTGGCCGGGGATGACCTCGAACAGGTCGAAGAGCTGGTGCAGCACTTTGCCATCGCGCTCAAGCTGCTGCAGCACATGGAGCCGGCCGGCGTCGGGGCGCGCAACCTGGCCGAATGCCTGGGCCTGCAGCTGCTCGACTGCAAGGACTGCGAGCAGGTGCGCGCCGCCATGGCGATCTGCCGGCAGCCGATGGAACTGCTGGCCAAGCGCGATGTCAAGCGCCTGGCGCACCTGTGCGGGTTTTCAGAAGCGGTGATCAAGGGCGCCATCGGCGTGATCGGCCGGCTCGACCCGAAACCGGGCCGGCGCTTTGTCAACCTCGAGCGCAACCTGATCGTGCCCGACGTGATTGTGGTCAAGTCGGGCCGCGGTTTCAAGGTCTCGCTCAACAGCGACGTGATGCCGCGCCTGCGCGTGCATGACATTTACGCCAACGCGCTGAAGCAGCACAAGGGCCAGGGCGGCCAGGCGCTGCAGCAGCGGCTGCAGGAGGCGCGCTGGTTCATCAAGAACATCCAGCAGCGTTTTGACACCATCCTGCGCGTCAGCAGCGCGATTGTGGAGCGGCAAAAGAACTTCTTCAGCCACGGCGAGCTGGCCATGCGCCCGCTGGTGCTGCGCGAGATTGCCGACGAACTGGGCCTGCACGAGTCCACCATCTCGCGCGTGACCACCGCCAAATACATGAGCACGCCGTTCGGCACCTTCGAGCTGAAATACTTTTTTGGCTCGGCGCTGGGCACCGAGACCGGCGGCAACGCGTCGAGCACGGCGGTGCGCGCCCTGATCAAGCAGTTTGTGGCCTCCGAGAGCCTGAAAAAGCCGCTCAGCGACAACCAGATTTCCGAAATGCTCAAGGAGCAGGGCATTGAATGCGCGCGCCGCACCGTGGCCAAGTACCGCGAGGCGCTGCGCATCGCGCCGGCCAACCTGCGCAAATCGCTCTAAAAGCCCCTTGAGGCCCCACTTATGAACCAACTTCAATTATTTCTGCCCTGCGCGGCGGGCGTCGAGGCCTTGCTGGCCAGCGAGGTCAAGCGCATCACCGGCCTGGACGGCAAGGCCTGGCGCGCCGGTGTGCAGCTGCAGGGCTCGTGGCGCGATGCGCTGCAGCTCAACTTGCAGAGCCGCCTGGCCCAGCGCGTGCTGATCGAGTTGCAGCACAACCAATACCGCAGCGAGCAGGATTTGTACAACGCGGCCGCCAGCGTGGCCTGGGAAATCTGGTTCACGCCCAAACAAACATTTAAAGTTGAAATCACGGCCCAGCACAGCCCGCTGACCAGCCTGAACTTTGCCGCGCTGAAGATCAAGGACGCGATTGCCGACCGCTTCCGGGACAAGTTTGATGTGCGGCCCGATGTCGACACGCGCTGGCCCGACGTGCGGGTCTACGTGCACCTGACCACCGACACCGTCACGATTTACATCGACACCTCGGGCGAGCCGCTGTTCAAGCGCGGCTGGCGCGAAGACAAGGGCGACGCCCCGTTGAAGGAAACCCTGGCCGCCGCCATGATTGCCGCCAGCGGCTGGGACCTGGCGTGCAGGGACGGCGTGCCGCTGTACGACCCGTGCTGCGGCTCGGGCACCATCGCCATTGAAGCCGCGCAGATCGCCTGCCACATCGCGCCCGGCATCAACCGCCGCTTTGCCTTCCAGAACTACCTGCCGTTTCAGGCGCATGTCTGGGACGGCCTGCTGGACGAAGCCGAGGCCGCCATCACCGAGCCCACGGCGCCGGTGTTTGGCAGCGACGTCTCGTTCCGCATGGTGGACTTTGCCGAGCGCAACGCCGAGCGCGCCGGCGTCGCCAAGGCGGTGCAGTTTCGCGGCGGCGACGCGCTGCAGCGCATGCCGCCCGCGCCCTCGGGCGTGATGCTGGTCAATCCGCCCTATGGCGAGCGGATTGACGTGGCGGGCGTGGCGGGCATCCCCAGCGTGCAGGGCCGCGACCTGCGCCGCGCGCAGTTTCAGGGCCAGAGCATTGACGATTTTGGCCAGCCCATTTTTAACGACGGCAGTGACGGGCCCGCCACCGTGCCGCGTCGCGACCGCGCCGCCAACCCCGGCCGCGAGCAGGCCCAAACCGACAGCGGCGAGGAGGCCTCCGACTTTTTTCCGCAGCTGGCCGCGCACTGGAAGAAAAATTACGCCGGCTGGACCGCCCATGTGCTGACGCCCGACCTCAAGCTGCCCGGCAAGATGCGCCTGAAAGAGTCGCGCCGCGTGCCGATGTGGAACGGCCCGATCGAATGCCGGCTGTTCCGCTTTGACATGGTGGCCGGCTCGGCACGCAGCAAGCCCGCACGCGGTGATGCCTGAGCCGATTGTTCTGGACACCAACATCGTGCTGGACGTGTTTGTGTTCAGCGATGCGGCGGCGCTGCCGCTGCGGCGCGCGTTGCAGGCCGGCGAACTCGACTGGCTGGCCACCCGGGCCATGCGCGACGAGCTGGCCCGCGTGCTGGCCTATCCGCAAATCGTGCCGCGCCTGGTCTTTTACCAGCTGGCCGCCGACGACGTGCTGGCCGCTTTTGACCGCCATGCCCGGCTGACGGAGGTCGCCGCCAAAGCCAGCGTCACCTGCAGCGACGCCGACGACCAGAAATTCATCGACCTGGCCGTCGCCCACCAGGCCCGGTTGCTGAGCAAGGACCGGGCCGTGATTTCAATGGCAAAAAGGCTGTTGGCCCATGGTGTACGGGCGCAGTCAACTATTTAATTCATAGCGTTCTGGGCTTGGGTCGGGCGCTTGCCGGCCCTCCTTTCGCTGTGGCAAATTCGACCCTGGACGGTGCTGGCCGGCACGATGTTGCAATGCACAAAACCCCGGACCCTGCGCCGGCTCTGGGGCTGACGGGCGGCTGGACCAGAAACAGCGCCCCATGAGGAGCAAAGTCGTATCAAAATCGGAGACGCGCGCGCCAGTCCGGCAGGCTGCCGGCAGGGGTGGGCCGATACCGACGGGCGACGGCCCTGAAATCACGTCCGGCCGGCAAACCCGCCGGCCGCGCACAGACCAGGAGAACGACATGCTCCGATTACGGATAAGCCGCTGGCTTTTGGCGCTGGTGTTGGCGCTGGCGGCGGCGCAGACGATGGCGCAAGGCACCGACGCGCCCGCGGCGGCCGCCGGTCCTCCGGCGCTGACCCGGTTTTCAGCGACCCCTGGCAGCCAGCCCGCCGCGCCCTGGCGCGTGGTCGGTCTGCCCAGGAGCAAGACGCCGCTGACGCAGTTCGAGGTGGTTGAACTCGACGGCGCCCGCGTGCTGCGGGTGCAGGCCAGCCTGTCGTACGGGCAGCTCGTGCATGAGCTGCCCGGGGCCGTGCCCTCGGCCGCCACCACCCTGCGCTGGCGTTGGCGGCTGGAGACCCCGCTGCTGCGGGCCGATCTGCACAGCCGCCCGGGCGACGACGCGCCGGTCAAGGTCTGCGCCCTGTTTGACATGCCGCTGGAAGGTGTTGGCCTGGTCGAGCGCGGCCTGCTGCGTGCCACGCGCTCGCTCAGTGGCGAGCAGCTGCCGTCGGCGACGCTGTGCTACGTCTGGGACCATAGCCTGCCGGTCGGCACGCTGCTGCCCAATGCCTTCACCAGCCGGATCCGCCTCATGGTGCTCAATAGCGGCGAGCAGCAGCTCGGCCAGTGGATTTCCCACCAGCGCAACCTGGCCGCCGATTTCAGGCGGGCGTTTGGGCACGAGTATTCCGGCACGCCGCCGCTGGTCGCGATCAGCGTCGTGGCCGACGCCGACAACACGCGCGACCAGAGCCTGGCCTACGTGGGCGATGTGACCCTCGCGCCCTGAACCGCCATGATCGTGATATGCCGGTCAAAACGGCTTCTTGTCCAGGTAATACGGGCTCAGGCAGCTATGTAATTGATAGTGAAAATCGCGGTTCGGGCGATGCTGGTATGGTGTGTCAGCGGGCTGTAGTAAAAACCGTCCACACTCGCTTTTTCATTCCAAACATCAGGAGTAAATCATGAGCCGTGAAGTTGTTGTAGTCAGCGGAGTCCGCACCGCCATTGGGACCTATGGCGGCAGCCTGAAGGACATTCCCCCGACCGAGCTGGCCGCGCAGGTCGTGCGTGAGTCGCTGTTGCGGGCCGGGGTCGACGGCGCCGACGTCGGCCATGTGGTGTTTGGCCATGTGGTCAACACCGAGCCGAAAGACATGTACCTGTCGCGCGTGGCGGCCCTCAACGGCGGCTGCGCCGAAGGCACGCCGGCCTTTAACGTCAACCGCCTGTGCGGCTCGGGCCTGCAGGCCATCATCAACGCCAGCCAGGGCATTTTGCTGGGCGACACCGACATCGCGATTGGTGGCGGCGCCGAGAACATGAGCCGCGGCCCCTATGCCAGCCTGTCGGCGCGCTGGGGCGCCCGCATGGGCGACAGCAAGATGGTCGACATGGTGGTGGGCGCGCTGCACGACCCGTTCCAGAACCTCCACATGGGCGTGACCGCCGAAAACATCGCCGCCAAGTGGGGCATCAGCCGCGAAGAACAGGATGCGATTGCCGTCGAGAGCCACAACCGGGCCCAGCGCGCCACCGAGGCCGGTTACTTCAAGGAGCAGATCACGCCCGTCATGCTGAAAAGCAAAAAGGGCGAGGTGGCCTACGCCACCGACGAGCATTTCCGTCCCAACTGCACCCTGGCCGACATGGCCAAGCTGAAACCGGTGTTCATCAAGGAAAACGGCACGGTGACCGCCGGCAACGCCTCGGGCATCAACGACGCGGCCGCCGCCGTGGTGCTGATGGAAGCGGGCACCGCCAGGGCCCGCGGCGCCAAGCCGCTGGCCCGCCTGGTGGCCTACGCCCACGCCGGGGTCGACCCCAAATACATGGGCATAGGCCCGGTGCCCGCCACGCAAATGGCGCTGAAGAAAGCCGGCCTCACGGTCAATGACCTGGACGTGATCGAGGCCAACGAAGCCTTTGCCGCCCAGGCCTGCGCCGTGACGCGCGACCTGGGGCTGGACCCGGCCAAGGTCAACCCCAACGGCTCGGGCATCTCGCTGGGCCACCCGATTGGCGCCACCGGCGCGCTGATCACGGTGAAAGCCCTGTACGAGCTGCAGCGCATCAAGGGCCGCTACGCGCTGGTAACGATGTGCATAGGCGGCGGCCAGGGCATTGCGGCGATTTTTGAACGCATGTGAGCGGAACAGAGGGCGGTTTCCGGAAGGCCCTGAACGGGGGCTGGTTTTGAGAAAAGGCCGGCTGTGAGGCAGATACACTTTGCCTCATAAGGGCCTCCTGTGAGGCTCAGGACCGTATTGCCATGACGCCATCTTCTCCTGCAACTCCTTCCGGAGCGTCCGAAACCCCCTGGCTGGACAGCGACGCTTTTGACGAGCTCGATGCCATTCTGGACGACTTGCGCAGCCGCTACGACGAAACGCCGCAGTGGGAATTTTGCGAAGGCTTCATGGCCGCCGTGATCTGTTCGCGCCGCCCGATTCCGGCGGCTGAATACCTGTCGGTACTGCTGGACATTCCGGCCGACGGCGAAACGCAAGGTGAGGCGCCCGAGGCCGAAAGCGGCTCGTTCGCCAGCGACGCCCAGCGCGAGCGCTTTCTCGCGCTCTGGAACCAGCGCTGGAAAGAGGTCGAGACGGCACTTGATTCCGAAGTCGATTCGCTGGAAGACGATAACGGCTACCACCCGGAGGTGATGGACGTGCGCGGCGCCGTGGCCGACATGCCGCCCGGGGAGCAAGCCGCCTTCAAGGGCGAAGAGCTGCCGGCGTTTGCCCAGGTCTGGGCGCTGGGTTTCATGTTCGCGGTGGAAAGCTGGCCCGAGGAATGGGCGACACCGCGCGACAAGGACGCCGCCAAATGGCTGGACGGCGCGCTGCAGGCCGTGGTCGCCATGACCGAAGACGACGAGGCCGCGCCCGAAGTGTCACCGCTGAGCGAAGACGGCGCGCCCAGCACCAGCATCGCCCGGCTCAATGCCTTTGGCGAGGCGATCTGGGCGGTCTATGACCTGCGCGAACTCTGGAAAACCATGGGCCCGCGCGTGGAGACGGTGCGCAAGGAAGCCACGCCCGGCCGCAATGATCTGTGCTACTGCGGCAGCGGCAGGAAATACAAGAAATGCCATGGGGCGGGGTGATGAAGCACTGCGCGACGCTATTGTTTTTGTAGCTGCTGGCGCAGGTATTTAAAGGGCTGGCAGCCTATTTGATGCCTAAAAGAGGTTTTTTCAGGGTTTCTCGGCATGTTTGAGGATTTTTTTGTGTTCGAAAACCGAAAAAATCCAGGCCTGAATCAAGCGCCGTCCTTGTGGCTGCCAGGCGCTGGCTCTTTGAGTTCCGCCAGATAGGTCGTCAAACGTTTGATCTTGGTGTTTTCCATGACGAAAACATCACAGAACACCGCCTCAAGAAAACCGCCGGCTTTGCGCTCGCAGCGAACCGAGCCTTCGGCGACCACGACGTTATCTTCCTCCGTCATGCGTGTGATCTTGACGATGGGGCTGCCTGTGAAGGCCTCATTCTCAATTTCCCTGTCAAAGGCGTCCTTGCCTGCCAGCTGAAATGCGCCCGGCATCAGCCACTCAATATCGTCAGTCAGACAGGACAGGATTTGCGCATGATCGCTCTTGTTGAATCCCTCCATGTATCTTTGCGCGGTCAGCTTGTTCGGACTCATGGACGGGCTCCTGTGGCGGTTAGGGGTTGCGAGGCGTCGAATGGAATGTTTGATACGGGAGGCATTGCCGCCTTCGCGCGAATGACGAATGAATGGCTGTGTCCTAAACTGGATACACCGGCTCGCAGCGCACCTCGGTCTTCACCGAATTGGCAATAAAACAGGCTTCATGCGCCTCGTGGTGCAGCCGGTCCAGCTCTTCGCGTGTCGGCAGGAGATCCCCCGAGAACTTCACGTCGGGCCGCAGCGTGACCAGCGTCATGGCTATTTTTCCGTCCGGGTTTCTGTCCATCAGGCCGTTGGCCGCGTCAAAGTAGCGGTCCACGCAAAACCGGCGCTTGGCGGCAATCGACAAAAACCACAGCATGTGGCAACTGGCCAGCGACGCGACAAAGGCTTCCTCCGGGTCCAGCGCCGAGGCGTCGGACATGGGCGCCGGCACCACCTGGGGTGACGAGGAGCCAGGCACTTCCAGGCCACCGTCAAAACGCAGCAGATGGCGGCGGCTGTAGCGGTTGCCGGCAAAGTCGCCGTCGTTGCGCAGCCATAGAACTTCGGCACTGTAATGGGACATGGCGCGTCCTGAGGGGTGGGTGGCTGGAAATCCGGATCAGCCAAAAAAATCCTGGAGCAAGTCAGCCGTGGCTTCGGGCTGCTCCTCGGGTATGAAATGCCCGGCCGGCAGCGGGTGCCCCGCCACGATGCCGCTGCACTGGTCCTGCCACAAGGCCAGCGGCTGAAACAGCCGGTGAACCACGCCGCGCTCGCCCCACAGCACCAGCATGTCGCAGGCCACCTTGTGACCCTTGGCGCGGCTTTCGCGGTCATGCAGCAGGTCGATGCCGGCGCTGGCGCGGTAGTCTTCGCAGGCGCTGTGCAGTGCCTGGGCGTTGCAAAAACAGCGTTCGTATTCGGCCAGCGCCTGCGGTTCGATATAGCCCAGCCCGCTGCTGCCCCAGCCGCCCAGCTTGGCATGCAGGTAGGCCACGGCGGTCTCGGGGTGGTTGGCGCCCATCATGATCTCGGGCAGCGGCGCGGGCTGCAGCAGGTGAAACCAGTGGTAGTAGGCGCGCGCAAACTCCATGTAGGGCCCGGTCATGCTGTTGCCCTCGTACATGTCCAGCGTGGGCGCGATGTCGATGATGCAGAGTTTGTCGACCCGGGCCGCATAGTCCAGTGCCAGCCGGTGCGCCACCCGCCCGCCGCGGTCATGGCCGCACAGAAAAAAGCGGTCCACCCCCAGTTCATTCATCACCGCCACCATGTCGTGCGCCATGTTGCGCTTGCTGTAGTTGCTGTGGTCGGGCAGGCCCGGCGTTTTCGATGAGTCGCCGTAGCCGCGCAAATCGGGCATCACCAGAAAGTAGTAGGGGCTCAGGCGCTGGGCCACCCGGTGCCACATCACATGCGACTGCGGAAAACCGTGCAGTAGCAGCAGCGCCGGGCGCATCGGCTCGCCCAGCGCCACCCTGGAAAACCGGGCATGGATGGCGGTGCCGTTGACCTCGAAGCTGCGCGATTCAAAATCTTCAAACCAGTGGCTCGGTGGCGTCATGCGAATGTCCCCCTGTCTGAGCTGCGTTTCAGTGTGCACGCAAGCATACGCCAGCGCCGGCGCGCCGCGGCAAATTGCCGCGCGCAGGCCCTGCTTTTGCGCAAGCGGCGCGGGGTTGCCGTCTTCGATGTCACAATCGCCGCAGTGCAATTTAATTACCCTGGGGTGCACCGCCCTATATCGCTTTGAGGACGCCAGACACCGTGCATCCAATCCGCCCCATAGACCCCGTCATCATCTTCACCAACAGCCAGGCCGAGACCGTGCGCGGCACACTCACCAACGTTCAGCGCCGCTCGCTGGTGATGGAAATTTACAACCCCTATTCGATTGTCCAGGTCAGCGAGGTACTCAACGACCTCACCATCCGGTCGGGCGAGCGCAGCATTTACAAGGGCAAGGCGGTGGTGACCAGCCTGCTCAATACCGGGCTGATGGCCGTGGTGTCGGTGGTTTTGGTGGATGAATGGTCCGACCTGAACATGGTGCGCGGCGACCTGTCGCGGGTGGCTGATGAAGCGCAGCGCTTTGTTGAAGACTGGCAGACCCGTTTTCGCATTGGACGAAGCTACCAGGTGGCGATCAGCGAATTTCGCGCCTTTCTGGCGGAAACTGCGCGCTGGGCCGATCAGGCCGACATGTCCGATGTGCTCCCGCGGGAGGCGGATGGACGCATTCGTGAGGACGTGTTTTATGACCTGGCCAAGCCCATCATGGAAAAAGGCCGCGACTATTTTGTCTGGCTGCAGGAAGAGGGCAGCCTGGTCCCGCCCGAGGATTCAGTCGCTCACCGCAACTTCGCACAGACCGCGTTGCACCCTCTGCTGCTGCGCGCTCCCTTCGTCTACCGCACCTTTGCCAAGCCCTTGGGCTATGCCGGTGACTATGAAATGGTCAATCAGATCATTGGTGACCCGCGCCAGGGTGGCAACACCTATTTCCAGATCATTAACGCCTTCTTCCTGAAGGCGGCGGTGGCGCAGGCGCACCGCAACCGCATCGACATTCTGGTGGAGTACCTGAATAAGGCGGCAGCCGTGGCGCGGGAACAGGGCCGCCAGGTCAACATCCTCAATGTGGGTTGCGGGCCGGCCATCGAGATTCAGCGCTTCATCGAGCAGCACCCCAACCCCGACCTGATTGCCTTTACCCTGCTGGATTTCAGCGAGGCGACGCTGGACTACACCCGCAATCGCATTCGGGAAGTGAGCGAACGTACCGGCAAGAAAATAGCGGTTAGCTACGTCAATGAATCGGTGCATCAGCTGCTAAAGCGCGCCTCCCGGCGGGATGACCTGCTGCAGGACACGACCTTCGACTTTGTTTACTGCGCCGGCCTGTTTGACTATCTGTCGGACAAGGTCTGTTCCCGGCTGCTGCAATATTTTGTGACCCGCACCAGCCCTGGCGGTACGGTGATGGTGACCAATGTGCATGCCCGCAACCCGCACAAGAACGTGATGGAGCACCTGCTCGAATGGCACCTGATCTACCGCGATGAAGCCAGTCTGGAAGCCGTTCTGCCCGAACCGCGAGACAACACACGCCTTTACACCGATGAAACCGGTGTGAATATTTTTGCCGAGTTTCAAGTTCCGAAGTGACATCGCCGTGCAGCTTGAAAAACTGTCTCCCTATCACTCCGAGATGAGCGAGTTTCGTCTTGCCTATAGCAAGGCGGGGGCCATTGTTTCAGCCGTTTTGGTGATGTTTGGCCTGGGGCTGGACTACTCGCTGTATCCGGCGCTTTTTGCTGAATTCGCGACCGCGCGCGTCGTGACCACGACGTTGACGCTGCTGGTGTTCTGGCTACTGCGCGACTTGCCCCTGGGTCAGAAATATGTGCAGCCGCTCACCCTGCTTTGGCTGGCCTTGCCGCAGATCATGATCTCCTGGATGATTTGGCGTGCCGATGGGGTGGACTCTATCTATTTCGTGGGTTTGCATTTGGCCCTGTATGCCACGGGGATCATTCTTCCGATTGGGTTTCTCGAGGGCGTGGGCTTTGGGTTGCTTACGTATCTGCTTTATTTCCTTGCGTGTTATTTGCATCCCCAGGGGTTGGAAAATATCAGCCGGTTCACCGGGGTCTCCATGTTCATTTTGTTTTCGGCT
>NZ_JANOAL010000100.1:0-1568 GCF_031411155.1 Polaromonas sp.
CGGCACATCGCCAATCGCCTGGCGCAGGATGGCCCAATGCATGGCCTCGTCGCCCAGGATGCTGGCCGCGGCCTTGGACAGGTCGCGGTTGCCAAACAGCGGCACCGCGCCCAGGTAGGCGCTGACGGCGCCCTGCTCCAGTTTGGCGGCAAACTTCAGCACGTCCATTTCCGATTTCAGCTGGTCGACCGGAAAGTCGTACCTGCTCTTGCCTGCCGCGGGCTTGCCGCCCAGTTTTTCAACCGTGCCCGACAGCAGCGCGACATGCGCCTTGTGGTGGCCCTGAAACGTCAGCGCCAGGTCCAGCACCGGCTTGCTCAGCAGCTTGCTTTCGGCGCCCAGCTGGTAGGCGGCAATGGCTTCGAGCTCGGCGCCGATCGCGGTATTGAGAATCTGCACATCGCCGGCCGTGGAGGCGCCGGCCCTGGCCGCCAGCACGTCATTACCGGCCAGCAGCGCCACCGCGGCGCCCGACAAGACCAGGCCGCCGGAGCGGCCCAAAAACAGCCGCCGTGCGGCCAGCGGGGTGGGCATTTGAAAGAAGGACATGGTGAACTCCCTTGATAAGGTGGGTACTAAGGTGGGTGAAAAGAACCCGGTTGAAATCACGGGCGCGAGGCATCGCGCTCGTGGGCAATCCTGGCCAGCACGCCCGCCACGATGCGGTCGCAGCGCAAGCCGGCAAATGAAAACGCGTCGCCCAGGCCCAAGTCGATGTCGCGCGACAGGCCTTCGCGCAGCAGGCTGCGGGCGCGAAAAAAGCGCGTACGCACCGTGGCTTCGGGAATGCCCAGCACCTGGGCCACTTCCTCGACGCTCATTTCCTCGACGCCGCGCAGCATGAACACGGTGCGAAACGCATCGGGCAAGGTGTCGATGCGGGCCTCGATCTGCTGGCGTATCTGCGCCCGCATCAGGGTCGGCTCCGGCTGGTCGTTCGGGTTGGCGGGCATCTGCATCTCCTGGGTTTCTCCGTCGGCCTGCATGCTGGCGCTCAGCGGCAGCACCTGCGCCGGCCGCGCACCGTTGTGCCGCAGCCGCCCCAACGCCTCATTGACCACGATGCGCACCAGCCAGGTCGACAGCCTGGACTCGGCCCGAAAGCTGGCCAGCGCACGCCAGGCGCGCAGATAAGCTTCCTGCAGCGCGTCCTGGGTGTCGTCGTCGTTTTTCAGAATGCTGCGCGCGCTGCGAAACAGCAGCCGGTTGTAGCGCCGCATGATCTGGGCAAAGGCCTGGTCGTTGCCGGCCATCGACAGGCTGACCAGTTCGGCGTCCGGGCTGGTTTCCAGCGGCACCGGGTTGGGGGCGTGCAAGGTGTTCATGGCGGCGGCTGTCCTTCCTGCTTTGCTTTCGTTACTCATTGGATGGCCATGCTGCCCGCGGCGTTCCGGTTTTGTTCAGTCCCTGAAGAAAACCCTTGGCCGCGCCTCACAGCGACTTCAGATATTCGGCCACATCCGCGATCTGCTGCGGGCTCAGGCCCAGCGCCTGGCGCGTGTTGTAGGTGGCGACCACGTCGCCCAGCGTGGCGGCCGAGCCATCGTGGAAGTAAGGCGCGTGCTGCC
>NZ_JANOAL010000101.1:0-13022 GCF_031411155.1 Polaromonas sp.
GCTGGTGACCGAACTCAGCAAGGTGCGCGACGACATCACGCGCCGCGGCCAGAAGGCGCCGCACACGCTCTATGTGCTCGACGAGCCGACGGTGGGCCTGCACATGGCCGATGTGGAAAAGCTGATTCACGTGCTGCACCGCCTGGTCAACGGCGGCCACAGCGTGGTGGTGATCGAACACGACCTCGATGTGATCGCCGAAGCCGACTGGGTGATCGACCTGGGACCGGATGGCGGCAATGCCGGCGGCCGGGTGGTGGCATCAGCGCCGCCGGAAGCGGTCGTGCGGCTGCAAACGCACACTGGCGAGGCGCTGCAAAGCGTGCTGGCCCGGGTTTGATGCGAATTCATGCGCTATGAAAATAATAGCTGCTTGCGCACGTATTACCTGGGCTAGAGGCCTAAATGATCCTTGAAACGGGGTTTTTTTGCGGTTTTGAGGCCTGCAGGTAGGTCAAAAACGCCAAACGCTAACTCCCAGATCAACTTTTAGCCGAGGACGCTATCGCATCGCTACCCGCCAACTCGCGTTCAATCTGCTCAATGCTGGGCAGGCTGGTTTGCAGCTCGGCGGGCAGGGATTCAATTAGCTGATATTCAGCCACGCCAATGGGCTTGTTGGAGTCGCGCAGCGCGTATTCGGCCACCACACGGTTTTTGCTCTTGCACAGCAACAGACCAATGGTCGGGTTGTCTTGTTCTGCCTTGACTTGCGAGTCCACCGCGCTCAGGTAAAAACCGAGCTGTCCGGTGTGTTCCGGCTTGAGTGCGCCGGCCTTGAGCTCAACCACCACATAGCAGCGCAGCTTGAGGTGATAGAACAGAAGATCCATGTAGAAGTCGTCGCCGCCTACTCCAATAAGCACCTGGCGCCCCACAAAGGCAAAGCCGGCACCCAGCTCGATCAGAAACTGCGTGATGTGCTGAACAAGGGCTGATTCAATGGCACGTTCATCGGCTTCCTTGCCTACACCGAGAAAGTCGAACAGATACGGGTCTTTCAGTGTGTCGTGGGCAAGGTCAGATTGCGGCGCGGGTAGCTGCGCCTCAAAATTGGTGAGCGCCTGGCCTTCTCGCTCCAGTAGCCGGGTTTCAATGTGGATATTCAACATGTTGCGTGACCAACCATGCTGGACTGCACGGTGTGCATAGGCCAGGCGCAATGCAGAGTCTTTGAGCCGGGTGATCAACACCAGGTTGTGACCCCATGGCAATTGTCCAACAGCCTGTTGGACAATTGCAGCGTCTGGCCAAGCCTCTGCAAAGGCACGCATATACATCAGGTTCGCACGCGAGAACCCCTTCATATCCGGGAAATCAACACGCAAGTCATGCGCCAGCCGCTCAATCACCTTGGCCCCCCAGCCCTGCGTGGCTTGCCGCTCCAGAATATCCTGCCCAATTTGCCAATACAGAAGCACCAGCTCACGGTTAACGGCCAGCGCCGCCCGCTGCTGCGCGGTGTGGATGCGCAGCTTCAGCTCGGCAAGCCAGTCAGCATAGCCACCGGGTGTTTCAATCAGCGCGGCTGTCTTTGATGCCATGTTGTGAGGATGAGGTTTTTTCGGTCATTCGGCGTGTTCAAGGGGCGTGTCTGGTCAAGGGCTCAGGTTGGTCGAGAGATTATGCGGGGAACCAGGCGCTGACGGCGGCAAGACGGTCGGCACAGTCGTCGCGTCAGCACCGCCGGAGGCGGTGGTGAAGCTCGGCACCCACACCGGGAAAGCGTTGCAAAGTGTATTGGCGCGGGTTTAGGAGTGCGTTAGCGCTATTAAAACGATAGCTGAAGACGCTTGTTGTATTTGGGCTGAAGGCCTGAAACGCTCTGAAAATGGGCTTGACGCGGGCGTGACAGGTCTTCAGGACTTGCCCTGATGTGGCCAGGGCCTGGCTGACGCATGATGGGGCGAGTTACGTCACCAGTTCGGGAGTCTCCATGCAACGCCGCCACTTACTGCAATCCGCCGCCGCACTGGCCGCCCCCTCGCTCGCCACTTTGGGCGTGGCGCAGGCGCAAAGCTTTCCGGCCCGGCCCATCAAGCTCCTCGTCGCCTTTCCGGCCGGCGGGCCGACCGACATCACCATGCGGGTGCTGGCCGACAACGCCTCCAAAATCCTGGGCCAGCCAGTGGTCATCGACAACAAGCCCGGCGCCGGTGGCACGCTGCCGGCGCAAACGCTGCAGACCTCGGCGGCCGACGGCTACACGCTGGCGCAGATTCCGCTGGGTGTGTTTCGCCTGCCCTACACCACCAAGATCAACTGGGACCCGGTCAAGGACATTGCCTATGTGCTCAACGTCACCGGCTATGCCTTTGGCCTGGTCGTGCCAGCCGATTCGCCGCTCAAAAGCTGGACGCATTTTGTCGGCTGGGCCCGCGCCAACCCGGGCAAGCTGACTTACGGCTCGACCGGCACCCTGACCAGCCCGCACCTGACGATGGAGCTGATTGCGCAAAAGCTGAACCTGCAACTGCTGCATGTGCCCTACAAGGGCAGTGCCGACCTGATGCAGTCGATTCTGGGCGGCAACATCATGGCGGCGGCCGATTCCACCGGCTTTGCGCCGCAGGTCGAGGCCGGCAAGCTGCGCGTGCTCAACACCTGGGGCGAGCAGCGCCTGGCCAAGTTCCCCGATGCGCCCACGCTGAAAGAGCTGGGACTGGATATGGTGCAGAACTCGCCGTTTGGCATAGGCGCGCCCAAGGGCACGCCGCCCGCGGTCGTCAAGCGACTGCACGATGCCTTCAAGCAGGCGATGGAGCAGGAAAGCTACAAAATCGCGCTGGCCCGCTACGACATGGTGCCCATGTACATGGGCACGGCGGGTTACAGCAAGTTTGCGCAGGACACCTTTGCGCGTGAAAAGGCGCTGGTGGAAAAACTCGGCCTGGCTAAGGCGCAGTGACGGCCTGCGCGGCCAGAATCGCCGCGGCCACCTCGGCAAAGCCGGCGCCGCGCTCGCCCTGGCTGATGTAGCGCGGCAGCTGCGCCAGCTGCGCCTCGAAGCGCCGCACATTGGCCACGCCGATGGAATGCTCGAAAGCCTCAAACATCAGCTGGTCATTGGTCGAGTCGCCGATATAGGCCCAGTGCGCCATCTCGGCGTCCAGGTTCCGGCCCAGCAACTCACGCACTATCCAGCGCGCGCCTTCCAGCTTGTTGTGCGCGCCAAACCAGCCGTTGATGTGGATGGAGCTGACGCTGGCGTTCATGCCTTCGCTCTGCATGATCTGCACCGCCTGCGCGATGGCCAAGGGCGGCAGCTGCGCGAATTCGCCGTGGTCAATCGCGATGTCGGTTTCGCGCCCGGCGCTGTCCCGCGCCAGCACGGCGGCGGGCACTTCCCGCAGCACGCGCTGGGCCACCCGCTGCATGCGGGCGTAGTTGGCCTGCCGCGTGGCCTCGTCCTGTTGGTATCGTTTTGATAGCGGCTCATGCCCGTTCTGCTCGGGCTGCAGGCCTTTTTGAAGCGAAACGGCGGCGTTTTGGCGAAACAGGGCAACCGCCCCGTTTTCAGCGACGATGGCGTCGAGCGGCCAGGCCCGCGCAAACGGCTCGCTCCATCCCACCGGCCGGCCGGTGATGGCGATGACCTGCAGCCCGGCCGCTTTCAAAGCCGCCAGCGCCGCCAGCGCATCGGGCGTGATGGCGCCGTCGGTGGTCAGGGTGTCGTCGATGTCGGTGAAAACGCCGGTGATGCCGCGCCGGGCCCGCGCGCTCCAGTGGGTCAGTGCTTGCATGGCGAAATTTTCGCATGTCTGTACAATAGGCCCCTCCTGAGGAGCGTTGCAACCCACGGCATGTGGACCAGGCTCAGGACTCACATACTTGTGACATTTGCAACAACGCTCACCCGCATGTGCTCCAAAGCCGGGTGAGTCAAACCCACCGACTCCCCGCCCATTTGAAGTCCTGCGTCGTGGCCATTTTGCCCAGTTTGCTATCTGATTTTGGAGAACCGTATGAACGCCGTCCTTAAACCCGCATCTGCTACCGCTGATTACATCATTGCCGACCTGTCGCTGGCCGAATGGGGTCGTAAAGAGTTGAAAATCGCCGAAACCGAAATGCCCGGCCTGATGGCGATTCGCGAAGAATTCGCCAAGGCCCAGCCCCTCAAGGGCGCGCGCATTACCGGCTCGCTGCACATGACGATACAGACCGGCGTGCTGATCGAAACCCTGCAGGCGCTGGGCGCCGACGTGCGCTGGGCCTCGTGTAACATCTTCTCGACGCAGGACCATGCCGCCGCCGCGATTGCCGCCAGGGGCACGCCGGTATTTGCGATCAAGGGCGAAACCCTGGCCGATTACTGGGACTACACCCACCGCATCTTCGAGTTCAGCGGTGCCAAGGGCACGCCCGAAGAAGGCCCGAACATGATTCTGGACGACGGCGGCGACGCGACCTTGCTGATGCACCTGGGCAGCAAGGCCGAAACCGATGCGTCCCTGCTGGCCAAGCCCGGCAGCGAAGAAGAGATCTGCCTGTTCAACGCCATCAAGGCCAAGCTGGCGCAAGACCCGACGTGGTACAGCCGCCGCCTGAAAAACATCGTCGGCGTGACCGAAGAAACCACCACCGGCGTGCTGCGCCTCAATGAAATGTCGGCCAAGGGCACGCTGGCGCTGCGCGCCATCAACGTCAACGATTCGGTCACCAAGTCCAAGTTCGACAACCTCTACGGCTGCCGCGAGTCGCTGGTCGATGCCATCAAGCGCGCCACCGACGTGATGATTGCCGGCAAGGTCGCCTGCGTGGCCGGTTATGGCGACGTCGGCAAGGGCTCGGCCCAGGCCCTGCGCGCCCTCAGCGCCCAGGTCTGGGTGACCGAGATCGACCCGATCAACGCGCTGCAGGCCGCGATGGAAGGCTACAAGGTCGTGACCATGGAATACGCCGCCGACAAGTGCGACATTTTTGTCTCCGCTACCGGCAACAAGAACGTCATCACCTACGAGCACATGGCGGCCATGAAAGACCAGGCCATCGTCTGCAACATCGGCCATTTCGACAACGAGATCGACGTCGCCTCGCTCGAAAAATGCACCTGGGAAGAGATCAAGCCGCAAGTCGATCATGTGATCTTTCCCGACGGCAAGCGCATCATTTTGCTGGCCAAGGGCCGCCTGGTAAACCTGGGCTGCGGCACCGGCCACCCGAGCTTTGTCATGTCGTCGAGCTTTGCGAATCAGACCATTGCGCAGATTGAGCTGTTCACCAAGCAGGCCGAGTACGAAGTCGGCAAGGTCTATGTGCTGCCCAAGCACCTCGATGAAAAAGTCGCGCGTCTGCACCTGAAGAAAGTCGGCGCGATGCTGAGCGAGTTGAGCGACGAGCAGGCGGCCTACATCGGTGTGAGCAAAGCCGGCCCCTACAAAGCCAACACCTACCGCTACTGATAGTGGCTACTGCGCGCCCGTGATCCGGCGTTGCGGGTCCTTCCATGAATCCTCACGTACCTGAAGTGCGCTCCGGTTCATGGATCCCCCCGCGCCTTGGCTGACGGGCGCTCGCTACGCCCTTGGGGCTGCCAGTCAATTGGAGACATTCTTTGCGCGCTGACCTATTTCTCGTCGAACACGGCTTTGCCACCACCCGCTCCCAGGCCCAGCGCCTGATTGCTTCGGGGGTGCAGTGGCGCGTCGACGCCGAGGCCGCGTGGAAGAAGGTGGCCAAGAACGGCGACGAGTTGCCGGACGCCGCCGAGCTGCTGGTGCTGGACAGCACCGAGGCCAAGTACATTTCGCGCGGCGGCCTCAAGCTCGAAGGTGCGCTCAAAAGCACGGCGCTGGACGTGAGCGGCCTGCGCTGCCTGGACATCGGCCAGTCCACCGGCGGTTTTACCGACTGCCTGCTGCAGCACGGTGCGGTGCAGGTGGTGGGGGTTGACGTGGGCCACGGCCAGCTGCACCCCAGCCTGCATCACGATGCGCGAGTGATTTGCCTTGAGGGTATCAATGCCCGCTCTCTGACTGCTACTGATTTGATAGCTGCCTGCGCTTATGAATCGGGGGCTGAGGCCGGATTTGATGCTGAAATCGAGGCCGAACCGGGTTCTGATGCCGGTTTCGACCCGGTTTTCGATTTTTTGACCGGCGATGTGTCCTTCATCTCGCTGACCCTGATCCTGCCCGCCGTGACGCGGCTGCTCAAGGCCGACGGCCATCTGCTGATGCTGGTCAAGCCGCAGTTTGAACTGCAGCCGGGCCAGGTCGGCAAGGGCGGCATCGTGCGCGATGCGGCGCTGTTTGAGTTTGTCGAAAAGCGCCTGCGCGACTGCTGTAGCGGCCTGGGGCTGGAGGTGCTGGCCTGGCTGGACTCGCCGATTGAAGGCGGCGACGGCAACCGCGAATTTTTTATTCACGCTAAAAAGGGCCATGAAGCGCTGGGCGAGGACCCGCCGCTGGCGGCCGCGCCAGCGCGAAAAGGCGCCAAGCGGCTGCCGCGCAGCGAGTTGCGCGCGTCCCGGGCGCCGCACGAAGACTCCGAACTCGCCCACGCCGGCCAGCCCGGCCCGGCGCGCAGCAAGCGGCGTGTGGAACCTGAACCCGACCCGAACCACGATTGAAATGGCCATGAACCTGCCGATCAGCTTTGAATTTTTTCCGCCCAAAACGCCCGAGGGCGCCGACAAGCTGCGCGTAACGCGCCAGGCCTTGTATGCCCACCGGCCCGAGTTCTGCTCGGTCACCTTTGGCGCCGGCGGTTCCACCCAAGAGGGCACTTTTGGTACCGTCAAGGATATTCTGGAGGAGGGGGTCGAGGCCGCCTGCCATTTCTCCTGCGTTGGCGCGACCCAGGCCACGGTGCGCGCGCAGCTGGCCACGCTACGGGCCATGGGCGTGAAGCGCCTGGTGGCGCTGCGCGGCGACCTGCCCAGCGGCTACGGCATGGGCGGCGAATTTCATTACGCCAGTGACCTGGTGGCCTTTATCCGGGCCGAGACCGGCGACGCGTTTCACATCGAAGTCGCCGCCTACCCCGAAATCCACCCGCAGGCCAAATCGGCCGAGGCCGACCTGAACGCCTTTGCCACCAAGGTCAGGGCCGGGGCCAATTCGGCCATCACCCAGTATTTCTTCAACGCCGAGGCCTACTTTCGCTTTGTGGCCGATGTGCGCAAACTCGGCGTGGAGGTGCCGGTGGTGCCCGGCATCATGCCCATCACCAGTTCGACGCAGCTGATGCGTTTTTCCGACGCCTGCGGCGCCGAAATCCCGCGCTGGATCCGGCTGCGCCTGCAGGGCTTTGGCGACGACACGGCGTCTATCAAGAGCTTTGGCCTGGATGTGATCACCGACTTGTGCGCGCAACTGCAGGCGGCCGGCGTGCCCGGCATTCATTTTTATACGATGAACCAGGCCGGCGCGACGACAGAAATTTTGCGCCGGCTGCGGGCGGGCTGACGGCGCACCGAGCATGTTCAGGGGCGTTGCCAGGCTGGCCATCACCGCCACATTGCTGGGGCTGCTGAGCGGCTGCACCACGGCGCCGCCCTCGGGCCGCGCCAGCGAGGTTCCGGCTTTCAACCCGGTCTGGCCTGCCATGGTGCAGCCGGCTATTCCCGATGCGCCGCGCACCCTTTCCGATCCCGCGCCCACGCTGGCTCCGCAAGGCGCTGCCGGCGACCCAAATCTGCTGTCCGGCGAAGCGCCCAAAGAGCTCGAACGCGGCGGAGCCTCCTGGTATGGCCCGGGCTTTCACGGACGCCGCACCGCCAGCGGCGAGCGCTTCAACATGCATGACTTCACGGCCGCCCATCGGACCCTGCCGTTCGGCACCGTGGTGCGGATACGCAGTCTGGTGACGGGGCGCGAGGTCGATGTGCGCATCAACGACCGCGGTCCCTTTTCGGCGGGCCGCGTGATTGACCTGAGCCGGGCGGCGGCCGAATCGCTGGGCATGCTGGGGCTGGGCGTGAAACAGGTCCAGCTGCTGGTGCCGGAGTCCGCCGCGCCCGTGCTCACGTTCAGTCCCGGCGTTCGGCAAGCCGCCAGGCCCAGAATTCGGCCCCGGCGCAGCCCCGGCCGACCGCAGTAGTCCCCGTCTCCAAGACCCCAATCGCGGCAGCCGCTGCAGGAAATGCCGGAACTTATTAGAATTTCAGTAATTCCTGAAAATTCAATAAACACAAGTTAAGGCTGCTCATGAATCTGGCTCCACTGACCCAGCGTTTTGTCTTGCATTTCGGTGAAATGGGCAGCCGCTGGGGCATCAACCGCACCGTGGGGCAGATGTATGCCCTGCTCTACGTGTCGCCGCGCGCGCTCAATGCCGACGACATTGCCGAGGCGCTGGCCTTTTCGCGCTCCAATGTCAGCATGGGGCTGAAGGAGCTGCAATCATGGAACCTGGTGCGGCTGCAGCACCTGCCCAATGACAGGCGCGAGTATTTTCAGGCGCCTGAGGACGTGTGGGCGATTTTCCGCACGCTGGCCGAGGAACGCCGCAAGCGCGAGATCGACCCGACGCTGTCGATGCTGCGCGATGCGCTGATGGAGCAGCCGGCCGCCGCCGACGACATCCATGCCCAGGCGCGCATGAAGCAGATGCACGATTTGATCGAGCTGATGACCGGCTGGCTGGCCGATGTGCAAAAAATGGATTCGGCCACCCTGGTGAGCCTGATGAAGATGGGCGCCAAGGTGCAAAAGCTGCTCGAAGTCAAGGACAGGGTGGCCAGCTCGGTCATGGCTGGTTTGACAGGCCGCGCCGCACCGAACACACTGGCAGCGCCGCCTGCCAGGGCCACCGATGAAGACAGGAGCTGACGATGGACGGACTTGACGCTTTCCTGCTGGCCCGCATCCAGTTTGCGGCCAACATGACTTTTCACATCCTGTTTCCGACCATCAGCATTTCGCTGGGCTGGGTGCTGCTGTTTTTCAAGCTGCGCTTCGTCAAGACCGGCCGGCAGCACTGGATGGACGCCTACCAGTTCTGGGTCAAGGTGTTTGCGCTGACCTTTGCCATGGGCGTGGTCAGCGGCATCACCATGAGCTTTCAGTTCGGCACCAACTGGCCGGGCTATATGGAAAAGGTCGGCAACATCGCCGGCCCCTTGCTGGCCTATGAGGTGCTGACGGCGTTTTTCCTGGAGGCGACGATGCTGGGCGTGATGCTGTTCGGCCGCGAGCGTGTCAGCGAGCGCATGCACACCATCGCCACCTTGCTGGTGGCGGGCGGCACCACCTTGTCGGCATTCTGGATTCTGGCGCTCAACTCCTGGATGCAGACGCCCGCCGGCTTTGAAATGATTGACGGCAAGGCCCATGTGACGAGCTGGCTCCAGGTCATTTTCAACCCCTCTTTTCCCTACCGCTTCACCCACATGATGCTGGCCTCGGGCCTCACGGTGGCGTTTCTGGTCGCCGGGCTGTCGGCCTACCGCTGGCTGCGCCAGGAGCGCGGCGCCGAAGTGATGGCCGGGCTGAAAACCGGCGTCTACCTGGCGGCCCTGCTGATTCCGCTGCAGATCATCGCCGGTGACCTGCACGGCCTGAACACCCTGCATCACCAGCCGGCCAAACTCGCCGCCATGGAAGGCATCTGGGAAACCCAGAAGGGCGTACCGGCGGTGCTGTTTGCCCTCCCCGACGAAAAGACACGCGAAAACCGCTATGAAATCGCCATTCCCAAGCTGGCCTCGCTGTACCTGACGCATGAGCTGAACGGCGAGGTCCAGGGCCTCAACGATTTTGTTGGCAAGCACCCGCCGGTGGCGCCGGTGTTCTGGGGCTTTCGCATCATGGTCGGCGTGGGCCTGCTGATGCTGGCCGTGAGCTGGGCCACCACCTTTCAGCTGGCGCCGTGGAGGAAAGTGGCCCCCACGCTTGTCGCTTCGCGTACTACGCTGCCCCCCGAGGGGGCTGGCCTTGCTTGGGGCGGCCCTGCGCTGGCGGCCGCGGCCCCTGGCCCCGACCTCACCATCTGGCATGCGCGCGTGCTGGTCGCCATGACGTTTGCGGGCTGGGTCGCGCTGATCGCGGGCTGGTATGTCACCGAAGTCGGCCGGCAGCCCTGGCTGGTGTCGGGCGTGCTGACGGCGGCCGACGCGGCTTCGAAGGTGACCGCGCCGCGCATTGCGCTCACGCTGGCACTGTACCTGTCCCTCTACGCGGCACTGATCGTGGCCTACGTCTCGGTGCTGTTTTACCTGGCGCGCCACAAAAAGCATGCCGACCAGCCCTTTGGCGACGACGCCCTGGAAGACCAGCTCAACGTCGTCAACTACCCGCAGCAGCAAGGAGCGGCCCATGTTTGACCTGGCACCCGACCTGACCCAGGCCGCCGGCTGGATGCCGATTGTGTTTCTCGTCGTCATGGGCCTGGCGATGCTGGCCTATGTGATTCTGGACGGCTACGACCTCGGCGTCGGCGTGCTGATGCGCCGCGCCGGCGACGACGACAAGGACAGCATGATCGCCAGCATAGGCCCGTTCTGGGACGCCAATGAAACCTGGCTGGTGCTCGGCGTCGGCATCTTGCTGACCGTGTTTCCGCTGGCGC
Source organism: Polaromonas sp. (assembly GCF_031411155.1). Lineage (GTDB taxonomy): Bacteria > Pseudomonadota > Gammaproteobacteria > Burkholderiales > Burkholderiaceae_C > Polaromonas. Next base: position 10,516 of record NZ_JANOAL010000101.1, read on the forward strand.
ATGGCGTGATTCTGGGCGCGCTGTACCTGCCGGTGGCTTTCATGCTGATAGGCCTGATCTTGCGCGGCGTGGCGTTTGACTTTCGCGTCAAGGCGCGCGCCGCCCACAAGCCGCTGTGGAACCGGCTGTTTTACACCGGCTCGCTGCTGGCCAGCTGGAGCCAGGGCTATATGCTGGGCTCATTGATCACCGGCTTCGATGCCGGCGCCTGGACCAGGGTGTTCAATTCGGTCATTGGCCTGGCGCTGGTCGCCGCCTACTGTCTGCTGGGCGCGGGCTGGCTCATCATCAAGTCCGAAGGCGCCTTGCAGCTGCAGGCGGTGCGCTGGGCGCGCGCCAGCCTGTGGTTCACCATGGCCGGTGTGGCCGCCATCTCCATCGCCACGCCGCTGGTCAGCCCCAGCATTTTTGCCAAATGGTTTTCCTTCCCCAACATCGTGCTGCTGCTGCCGATTCCGGCCGCCACCGCCGTGCTGTTTGCCGTGATCTGGCGCAGCCTGCAGCGGCTGCCGGTGCGGCTGGCGCAAGGCAATGAATACGGCGCCTGGGTGCCGTTTGGTGCCACCGTCGGCGTGTTCTTGCTGGCGTTTTACGGCCTGGCCTACAGCCTGTTTCCGTGGCTGGTCATCGACCAGCTCAATATCTGGCAAGCCGCTAGCGCGCCCGAGGCCATGGGCGTGATTCTGGCCGGCGCCGCGGTGGTGCTGCCGATGATTGTCGGCTACACGGTGTTTGCCTACCGCGTGTTCTGGGGCAAGAGCACGGCGCTGAAGTATTGAATCGGCGCAGCCGGTGCACTATTAAATAGATAGCGCGTCGCGCATGTTCTGCGCCGGCTAGAGGCAGATTTGATGCCTAAAACTCGTTTTTTGCCGAAACGGGCGCGACGGGAGTGTTCGGTGCGCTGGAGCCTGGCCGATAACCGGGCCAGCACGGCTTTCACGCCCTGAAAGACGGTCGTATGGTGGACTTGGCCGCGATTCCGTTTTTTTGCCTTCAGCCGCCATGCTCCAGCGTAAAGCCGGCATTGCGGTCCTGGCCCAGCAACGTCACCATTTGCGGCAGCGCGGCCTGCAATTCGGCCTTCAGCGTGTGCGGCGGGTTGATGATGAACATGCCGCTGGCGGGCAGGCCGGGGCGGACGACTTCGCCTTCGGTATCGGTCGTCAATTTGCTTGATTTCACCGTTAACGTGGCGTTGAGCCAGCTTCTGCCGGCCTTCACCGCCAGGGTTTTGAGCTTGCGCGGCAAATCATGCGCTTCCGGCCGCGGAATGAGGGGGTACCAGACGACGTAGGTGCCGGTGGCAAAGCGCTTGACGGCATCGGCCATGCAGGTGCTGACGCGGCCATAGTCGGTCTTCATCTCGTAGCTCGGGTCGCACAGCACCATGGCGCGGCGGGCCGGCGGCGGCAAAAAGGTCTTGAGCGCTTCAAAGCCGTCTTCACGCGCGACGGCCACCTGGCGGCCCACGCCCAGCTGCTCGATGTTGCCGGAAAGCGACTTGAAATCGGTGGGGTGCAACTCAAACAGCTTGAGCTTGTCGCGCCCGCTCAGGAATTTCTGCTCGATGAAGGGCGAGCCGGGGTAGATCTTCAGGTCGGTGGCCACGCCGGTCTGGGCAAACTGCGGGTTCAACTCGCGCAGCAGGTCAATGTAGTCTTGCAGGGCAGGGGCCAGCACCAGCGGCGGCTTGGCCTTGGGTTTGCTGGTTGCTATGGTTTTTGTAGCCGCTGGTGCGCGTTCCTGATGGGCTGGAGGCTTGTTTGGATCGGAAAGCAGCTTGAAAACACCGTCCAGCGCTTCGCCGCTGGTTTCGGTGTAGTCGCCATCGAGCCGGTACAGGCCGGCGCCGGCGTGGGTGTCGATCACGGTCAGCGCCGTGTCTTTTTGCGTCAAATACTTCATCAACGCGATCAGCGTGGTGTGCTTGAGCACGTCGGCATGGTTGCCGGCATGGAAGGCGTGGCGGTAGGAAAACATGGGGGCACTTCTGTAAATTCATTTTTCGGGCGAATTGCGTCGTTGCGCGGTGCTCGGAATCCTCATGCACCGAAGTGCATTCCGGTGTCCTGCGCTCCGTGCGTCTAGCACTTCATCCCGAAAAGCTGAATTTTCAGAAGCGCCCGCCCTCGTATCGTAACGGTTCGCGTTGGAAAAAGGCTGGCGCCAAGGCAGGAAAATTGACGCCAGTGTCTGATTCTTCATATAATCAAAGGCTCTGCAGCGCCTAGTGGTTCCGCGGCGGAGCAGGGCAGGCTGTCGTTTCATGTCGATATAACCTTCCCGGACCCCCACCTAAGAGGTTCTCATCAGAAGAACGCCGACCGTGGAAAAGAGCCCGACAAACCCTTAAAACTTAAGAGAAACTCATGAAAACCTTCAGCGCCAAACCCGCTGACGTGACGCACGAGTGGTTTGTGATTGACGCGACCGACAAGGTCCTCGGACGAGTAGCCAGCGAAGTTGCTCTCCGTTTGCGCGGCAAACACAAGGCCATTTATACG
>NZ_JANOAL010000102.1:0-9241 GCF_031411155.1 Polaromonas sp.
CGTGGCCGACGCAGAAGCCGGTTTTGGCGGCGTGCTGAACGCGTTTGAACTGATGAAGGCCATGATCAAGGCCGGTGCCGCTGGCGTTCACTTTGAAGACCAGCTGGCTTCCGTCAAGAAATGCGGCCACATGGGCGGCAAGGTGCTGGTGCCAACGGCGGAAGCCTGCCAGAAACTCATCGCTGCCCGCATGGCTGCCGACGTTTGCGGCGTGCCTACCCTGGTGATTGCCCGTACCGATGCCGAAGCCGCCGACCTGCTGACCAGCGACTACGACGAAAACGACAAGCCTTTCCTGACCGGTGAGCGCACCGCGGAAGGTTTCTACAAAACCAAAAAAGGCATGGAGCAGGCGATCAGCCGCGCCGTTGCCTATGCAGAATACGCCGACCTGGTGTGGTGCGAAACCGGCACGCCCGATCTGGAGTTCGCCAGGAAGTTTGCCGATGCCGTGCACGCCAAGCATCCCGGCAAGATGCTGGCCTACAACTGCTCGCCCTCGTTCAACTGGAAGAAAAACCTGGACAACGCCACCATTGCCAAGTTCCAGAAAGAACTGGGCGCGATGGGTTACAAGTACCAGTTCATCACCCTGGCTGGCATCCACTCCATGTGGTACAACATGTTCGATCTGGCCCAGGACTACGTGGCGCGCGGCATGACCGCCTATGTCGAGAAGGTGCAAGAGCCCGAATTCGCAGCGCGCGACCGCGGCTACACCTTTGTGTCGCACCAGCAGGAAGTCGGCACCGGTTACTTCGACGAAGTGACCACCGTGATCCAGGGCGGCAAGTCCAGCGTGACCGCGCTGACCGGCTCGACCGAAGAAGAGCAGTTCCACTGAGCTGAGATGACAGCCGGCGCGGCGTAAAATTGCGCCATTCCGGCTTTATGCTTTTAAGCGCGGCTCGTCCGCGCTTTTTTATTTTTGTTTTCGAAACCATGATTCAAATCACACTTCCTGACAGCTCCACACGCGACTACTCCGAACCGGTGACGGTGGCCCAGGTTGCTGCATCCATCGGTGCCGGCCTGGCCAAGGCGGCCCTGGGCGGAAAAGTTGATGGAAAGCTGGTCGATACCTGCTTTCTTGTCAGTCAGGACAGTGCCGTTTCCATCATCACCGCCAAGGATGCAGAAGGGCTGGAGCTGATTCGCCACTCCATGGCCCACTTGCTGGCCTATGCCGTCAAGGAGTTGTTTCCGGACGCGCAGGTCACGATCGGCCCGGTCATTGAAAACGGGTTTTTCTACGATTTTTCGTACAAGCGCCCGTTCACCCCGGACGACCTGGTGGCGATTGAAAAGCGCATGACCGAGATTGCCGCCAAGGACGAGCCGGTGACGCGCCGCGTGCTGCCGCGCGACGAAGCCGTGGCCTATTTCAAAGGCATGGGCGAGCACTACAAGGCCGAAATCATTGCCAGCATTCCCGCCAACGAGGACGTGTCGCTGTACCGTGAAGGCAATTTTGAAGACCTGTGCCGCGGCCCGCATGTGCCTAGCACCGGCAAGCTGAAATTTTTCAAGCTCATGAAAGTGGCCGGCGCCTACTGGCGCGGCGACCACCACAACGAAATGCTGCAACGTGTGTACGGCACGGCCTGGGCCACCAAGGATGAGTTGCAGCAGTACCTGACCATGCTGGAAGAGGCCGAAAAGCGCGACCACCGCAAGCTGGGCAAAGAGCTCGATTTGTTCCACATCGACGACCATGCGCCTGGCCTGGTGTTCTGGCACCCCAAGGGCTGGACGGTGTGGCAGGGCGTTGAGCAGTACATGCGCAAGGTTTACCAGGACAATGGCTACCAGGAAGTCAAGGGCCCGCAACTGCTGGACAAGGGACTGTGGGAAAAAACCGGCCACTGGGACAAGTACCGCGACAACATGTTCACGACCGAGAGCGAGAAGCGTGACTTCGCGCTCAAGCCGATGAACTGCCCCGGTCACATCCTGATCTTCAAGCAGGGCATCAAGAGCTACCGCGACCTGCCGCTGCGCTACGGCGAGTTCGGCCAGTGCCACCGCAACGAGCCCACGGGCGGGTTGCACGGCATCATGCGGGTGCGCGGCTTCACGCAGGACGACGGCCACATTTTCTGCACCGAAGAGCAGATCCTCAGGGAATGCGTGGACTACACGACCCTGCTGCAAAAGGTGTACGCCGACTTCGGCTTTAAGAACATCATCTACAAGGTCGCGACGCGGCCCGATGCGCGCATTGGCTCCGACGAGAGCTGGGACAAGGCCGAGCAAGCGCTGATCGAAAGTTTGCGGGCGTCTGGCTGCGAGTATGAAATTTCCCCCGGCGAAGGTGCGTTTTACGGCCCCAAGATCGAATACACGCTGAAAGACGCGATTGGCCGCCAGTGGCAGTGCGGCACCATGCAGGTCGATTTTTCGATGCCCGAGCGGCTGGACGCCGAATACGTGGGCGAAGACGGTGCGCGCCATCGTCCGGTGATGCTGCACCGAGCGATTGTGGGCAGCCTGGAGCGATTCATCGGCATTTTGATCGAAGAGCATGCCGGCGCGCTGCCGACCTGGCTGGCGCCAAACCAGGTTTCCGTCCTCAATATCACCGATTCCCAGGCTGATTACGCCCGGGAAGTGGCCAAAACGCTGCAAAATCAAGGGCTTAGGGTCAGCCTGGACCTGCGCAATGAGAAAATTACGTATAAAATACGGGAGCACTCCATGCAAAAGCTCCCTTACATCCTTGTCGTAGGCGACAAAGAGAAGGCCGCTGGCGCGGTTGCAGTGCGCGCCCGGGGCAACAAAGACCTTGGCGTGATGTCGCTTGAGGCGTTTGCCCTGCAAATTGCCTCCGACATTGCACAAAAAGCCTGATTTCATGATGATTTCGGCCTCTGGTCCAAGCAGGACGGGCGCAAGCCGCTATAGCTTTTATAGCAAGCATTGAAGGATTATTGCCATCGCTACTGAATTTCGTGACCGCCGTCACCGCGAAGAACGCAAGCACCGCTTGAACCGTGAAATCATGGCTCCTGAAGTTCGACTCTCGGGGCCCGACAACGAGCCTTTGGGCGTTGTCAGCATCATGGAGGCCCTGCGCCTGGCCGGTGAAGCGGACGTGGACCTTGTCGAGATCTCGCCCACGGCGGTGCCGCCGGTGTGCCGGCTGATGGACTACGGCAAGTTCAAGTACGCCGAGCAGAAAAAGGCGGCGGAAGCGAAGTCCAAGCAAAAAGTGATCGAGATCAAGGAAATCAAGTTCCGGCCCGGCACTGACGATGGTGACTACAACATCAAATTGCGCAATATCAAGCGCTTTTTGGAAGATGGCGACAAGTGCAAGATTACCCTGCGCTTTCGCGGTCGTGAAATTACGCACCAGGAACTGGGCTTGGCCCTGCTGGCGCGGATTCGTGACGAGTTGGCCGATCTGATTTTGGTGGAGCAGTTCCCCAAGCTCGAAGGCCGGCAGATGGTCATGATGATCGCGCCGGGCCGCAAGAAACCCGGTGCCAAGCCGGCGGCAGACACGGCACCGGCCGCTTCGGCCTGACGGCCGGGGCGTGCCAAAGATTCGGGGATGCCGCACGGCGCTCCTGTGAAAGCCGGTGATAAGCCGGTTTCCAAAAGTAAAGGGCTTACACCTTTTGCGTAACAAGTGGCGAGGTTAAAAACTCGCCACTAACAAGTGGCAAGCGTCAAAACTCGCCACTAACAAGTGGCAAGCGTCAAAACTCGCCACTAACAAGTGGCTCGGGGCCATCAAGTCTGCGTAAGGTTCGCAGCGCCTCACGAGCACAAATGAAAAGGAGCATTCACATGCCCAAAATGAAGACCAAGAGCGGCGCTAAAAAGCGTTTCCGCGTTCGTCCTGGTGGCACCGTCAAGCGCGGTCAAGCCTTCAAGCGTCACATTCTGACCAAGAAGACCACCAAAAACAAACGTCATCTGCGTGGAACAACAGCTGTTCATGAGACCAACATGGGTCACATGGCACAGATGCTGCCAGGCCGTGGCATTTAATTAACGACGAACAAGGAGTACTCACATGCCTCGCGTCAAACGTGGTGTAACGGCTCGCGCCCGCCACAAAAAAGTTTTAGCCCTTGCAAAAGGTTTCCGCGGCCGCCGCGGTAACGTCTTCCGCATCGCCAAAGAAGCGGTGATGAAGGCCGGTCAGTATGCCTACCGTGACCGCCGTACCAAGAAGCGCGTGTTCCGCCAGTTGTGGATCGCCCGTATCAATGCTGCAAGCCGTTCTTTCGGCATGACCTACAGCCAGTTTGCCAATGGCCTGAAAAAAGCCGGTATCGAGATTGACCGCAAGGTCTTGTCCGATATGGCGATTCACGACAGCGCTGCTTTCGGCGCCATCGTCGAGCAGGTCAAAGCCAAGCTGGCCGCCTGATTTTCAGGGCAACATGCTATTAAATTAATAGCTGCTTGCGCACGAGAATAAAGGGCTGGAGCTTGAAAAGGCTCTGGCCCTTTTTCATGATTTTCCGCATGGTAGCGCCGTCACTTCCCTAGTCCGCACAAAAGAACTTATGAACCAACCCGATGCCCTCGATGCGCTGGTCAGCAGCGCCCAAACCAGTTTTGCGCAGGCCCTGACGCCCGCCGATCTGGAAAATGCCAAGGCGCAGTTTCTGGGCAAATCGGGCCGCGTCACCGAGTTGATGAAGGGCATGGCCGCCCTCAGCGTTGAAGAAAAAAAATCCCGCGGCGCCGCCATCAACCTGGCCAAGCAGGCGATTGAAGCCGCGCTGAACGAGCGCCGCCAGGGCCTGGCCAATGCCGAACTGGAAAAGCAGCTGAAAGCCGAGGCGCTGGACGTCAGCCTGCCCGGCCGGCAACGCGCCCAGGGCGGCCTGCATCCGGTGTCGCTCACGCTGGAGCGAATTGAAGCCATTTTTGGCTCCATGGGTTTTGAGGTAGCGCAGGGCCCCGAGATTGAAACCGACTGGTTCAATTTCACCGCGCTCAACACGCCCGAGGATCATCCGGCGCGCTCCATGCACGACACCTTTTATGTGGAAGGCGGCACTGAAGCCGCGCCCAATTTGCTGCGCACCCACACCAGCCCGATGCAGATCCGCCATGCGGTGCAGCATGTCAAAAAACACCGAGCGCTGATTGACGCAGGCGGTGCCATGCCTGAAATTCGTGTCATCGCACCCGGTCGCACCTACCGCGTTGACAGCGACGCCACCCATTCTCCGATGTTTCACCAGTGCGAAGGCCTGTGGATTGGCGAGAACGTGAGCTTCAAGGACTTGAAGTTTGTGTTCACCGATTTTTGCCGCACCTTTTTTGAAAGCGATGACCTGGTGCTGCGCTTTCGTCCCAGCTTTTTCCCGTTCACAGAGCCCAGTGCCGAGATCGACATCCAGTTCCAGACCGGGCCCCTGGCGGGCCGCTGGCTGGAGGTCGCGGGTTCGGGTCAGGTGCACCCGAACGTGGTGCGCAACATGGGCCTGGACCCGGAAAAATACATCGGCTTTGCCTTCGGCATGGGGCCTGACCGCCTGACGATGCTGCGCTATGGCGTGAACGACTTGCGCCTGTTCTTTGATGGCGACATCCGTTTCCTGTCCCAGTTCCAGTCATAAGAAAAAGAACAAGGCCTCAACATGCAATTTCCAGAATCCTGGTTGCGCGAATTCTGCAACCCGCCCCTCACCACCCAGCAACTGGCCGATACCCTGACCATGGCCGGGCTGGAGGTCGAAGAACTCAAGCCGGTGGCACCGCCTTTCACCCGCATTGTGGTGGGCGAGATCAAGGAAGCGGTGCAGCACCCCAATGCCGACCGCCTGCGGGTGTGCCTGGTCGATGTGGGGCAGGGCAGCCTGCTCAACATCGTTTGCGGCGCCCCCAACGCCCGGGTCGGCATCAAGGTGCCTTGCGCCATGGTGGGTGCAGAGTTGCCTCCGGGTGAGGATGGCAAGCCCTTCCTGATCAAGGTGGGTCAGCTGCGCGGCGTTGAAAGCCAGGGCATGCTCTGCTCGGCCCGCGAGCTCAAACTGTCTGAAGACCAAGGCGGTCTGCTGGAACTGGCGGCTGACGCGACCTTGGGCCAGGACATCCGCGAGCACCTGCAGCTTGATGACACCTTGTTTACCCTGAAACTCACGCCCAATCTGGCGCACTGCCTCAGCGTCTACGGTGTCGCACGCGAAGTCGCAGCGCTGACGGGCGCGCCCCTGAAGACGCCTGCGTTTCCGGCCGTGGCGGTGGCCGACGCGACCCGTTTGCCGGTCAGGATCAGCGCGCCCGACCTGTGCGGCCGGTTCTCGGGCCGCGTGGTGCGCAACGTCAATACCCAAGCCGCGACCCCCGCCTGGATGGTGGACCGCCTGGCGCGTTGCGGCCAGCGCAGCGTGACGGCGCTGGTGGACATTTCCAACTATGTAATGTTCGAACTGGGTCGCCCCTCGCATATTTTTGACCTCGACAAAATTCACGGCGGACTCGATGTGCGCTGGGGTAAGCCGGGAGAGACGCTCAAGCTGCTCAACGGCAACACCGTGACGGTGGACGAAAAAGTCGGCGTGATTGCCGATGACGCGCAGGTCGAATCCCTGGCCGGCATCATGGGCGGTGACGCGACCGCGGTCTCTGATGACACCCGGCATGTCTATGTCGAAGCCGCATTCTGGTGGCCCAAGGCGATTGCCGGGCGTTCACGCCGCTACAATTTTTCCACCGATGCCGGCCACCGTTTTGAGCGCGGTGTCGATCCCGGCCAGACCGTCGAACACCTGGAGCGCATCACCCGGCTGATTCTCGACATCTGCGGCACGCCAGAAACCGTGTGCGGCCCGATGGACGATGCGCAGGTGAATTTGCCCCAGCCCAGCGCGGTCACCCTGCGCGTCGCGCGTGCGGCCAAAGTCATCGGCATGCCGTTGACGCAGGCGCAGTGCCTGGATGCGCTCCAGCGTCTGGACCTCTCCGTCAGCGAGGGCGATGGCACTTTGATCGTGACGCCGCCGAGCTACCGCTTTGACCTGCAGATCGAGGAAGACCTGATCGAGGAAGTGGTGCGCATGGTCGGCTACCAGCAGCTGCCCAACACCCCACCGCTGGCGCCCATCACCGCCAAAATCCGGCCCGAGGCCGAGCGCAGCCCGTTTGCCGTGCGCCGCGCGCTGGCGTCGCTGGGCTACCAGGAAACCATCAATTTCAGCTTTGTCGACGAGCGCTGGGAGCACGAGCTGGCCGGCAACGCCAATCCGATCCGCCTGCTCAACCCGATCGCCAGCCAGATGAGCGTGATGCGCTCCTCGCTGCTGGGCTCTCTGCTGCAGGTGCTCAAGTTCAACCTCGACCGCAAGGCCCCGCGTGTGAACGTGTTTGAGCTGGGGCGGGTGTTCTTGCGTGATGCGCAGAGCCAGAACACCGACACCACCGTGGCCGGGTTTAACCAGCCGATGCGGCTTGCCGGCCTGGCCTATGGCCCGCGCGCCACGCTGCATTGGGGCCAGCCCGACAAGGCGGTGGACTTTTTTGACATCAAGGGCGACGTTGAAGCCTTGCTGGCCCCACTGCAGGCCGAGTTTGCGCCGGCCGCCCATCCGGCCATGCACCCTGGCCGCTGCGCCCGCGTGACGGTGGCTGGCCGGCCGATCGGCTTTGTCGGCGAGCTGCATCCGCAATGGCGGCAGGGCTATGAGCTGGCCCAGGCGCCGCTGCTGTTTGATCTGGAACTTGACGCCGTGTTGCTGCGCCCGGTGCCGCTCTTCAAGCCCGTCAGCAAGCTGCAGCCGGTGGAGCGCGACATCGCCGTGATCGTGCCGGAAAGCGTGACGCATGCCGCGATGATGAAGGCCATTCATTCGGCCTTCGAGGCGGGAAGCCTGCAGGGTCTGCTCAAGGACGCGACCTTGTTCGACGTCTATCGGCCACTGCAGGCCAATGCCAGCATGCAGCTGGGTGAGAAGAGCCTGGCCGTGCGTCTGGTGCTGTCCAGCGACACTGCGACACTGACCGATGAAAATATTGATGCGGCGGTTCAGGCCGTGCTGCAAAATCTGCAGAATCAATTGCAGGCCCGTCTGCGCAGCTGATGCCTCTACAACAAAAACACAGCCTCCCGGAGGATAGTCCCATGGAATTTTCTGTCGAAAGCCTGGAAACCCCGGCGCTTACCAAAGCGCACCTGGCCGAACTGCTGTTCGAACAGATCGGGCTCAACAAGCGCGAGTCGAAAGACATGATTGACGCGTTTTTTGACCTGATTTCAGACAGCCTGGTGGACGGAAACGATGTCAAGATCTCTGGTTTTGGCAATTTCCAGATTCGCACCAAGGCCCCACGCCCAGGGCGGAATCCGCGAACCGGCGAGGCCATTCCCATCCAGGCGCGCCGGGTGGTGACTTTTCATGCCAGCCACAAGCTCAAGGACCAGATCCAGGGCGACAGCGTCGCTGAGCAAGAAGCCTGAATTGCCCGCCAGGGGCGGCCGGGCGGCACGACTTATCCAGCATGGTCGGCGGATGTTTCAACGTGTGACCGAACAACACCCATGAAAAAACTCCGGCAACCCTTTGCGCTAAGATTCGACTTAGAGTAGATTTGGAGGTTTCCTCTTTAGCGCATTGATTTAATTGGATTTAATTGGACAAGGCCCTTCCCCCCATTCCCGCCAAACGCTACTTCACCATCGGTGAAGTCAGCGATCTGTGCGGCGTCAAACCTCATGTTCTGCGTTACTGGGAGCAGGAGTTCACCCAGCTTCGGCCGATGAAAAGACGCGGTAACCGCCGCTACTACCAGCATCAGGAAGTCCTGATGATTCGCCGCATTCGTGACCTGTTGTACGACCAGGGTTTCACCATCAGCGGCGCGCGCAACAAGTTGCACGAAATCGTTCAGATCGACAGGGACAAGCGGCGCAACGGCGAGGTGATGCTGGATGGGGTCGACGTGCTGGACGCCGGCGACTCCGTGCCGCCCGATTTTGACGACTCCGTCATGGACTTTGACGACAGCCAGTTTGGCTCGACCGACATGAGCAGTGCAAGTCTCGCGCTGCAGCGGCTGCAACTGGTTCGCCGTGAGCTGTTCGAAATTCGCGACTTGCTGAGCGCAACGCACTGAGGTCCACTTCGCGCCGCGTTATAATTCAAGGCTTGTCGGTGTGTGGCGCAGCCTGGTAGCGCACTTGCATGGGGTGCAAGGGGTCGAAGGTTCGAATCCTTTCACACCGACCATTAGACAGTACAGAGGCCTCTAAGTAGCGATACCTAGAGGCCTTTTT
>NZ_JANOAL010000103.1:0-9378 GCF_031411155.1 Polaromonas sp.
TCGGTCAGCTCCAGTGACGACAGGTATTCAAAGCCCAGGCGCAGCACCGCCATGCCCAGGCGATAGTCGTTGCCGTTGGCGGTGCGCTCGATAAAGCCCATGCCCTCCAGCGTGTTGAGCAGCCGGAACACCGTGGAACGGGGCAGGTCGAGCCGGCGCGCCAACTCCGGCGCACTCAGGCTGCGGCTGTCGCGGCTGAACTCGCCGAGCAGGCGCAGGCCGCGCTCCAGCGCGGGCACGATGTATTTGTCGTTGCCGCCGCTGTCTTCTGCAGTGATCTCAGCCATGCTGCGGGTCTCCCTTGGCTTGCTGCGCGGCGCGCGTGATGAGGCGGGCGACCGCTTCGGGTTGTTCGATCGGGCTGGCATGGCCCGCGCCCTCAATCAGCGCAAACGTTGCGTCATACAGGTCCGCCCAGCGGCGACAGGCCGCGGGTGGCGTCACCTCGTCGGCATCGCCACAATGCACTTCGACCGGCATGGCCAGGCCCTGGCTGCGCGCCAGGTCGCTGCTGCACAGCAGTTCAACCGCCTGCAGGTAGCCGGCCGGTTGCAGGCGTGCGCTGTTCCACTGCACCCAGGCGCGCGCGGCGGCGTCGGCCGCCGGCGACAGCAGGCGGTGCGGGATGCGCTCGGCCAGGCCTTTGACGCCCAGCGTATGCAGCGCTTCGCGGCGTTCGCTGCGCACGCGTGCGCGGGCAGCGGTCTGTGCGGCGGCGCCGTAGCCACCGGCCGGGCTGATCAGCACGACGCGCGCCACCCGGCTGGCACCCAGGCCGCGCGCATAGGCGCAGGCCATCAGGGCGCCCAGTGAATGCCCGACCAGCACGCAGCGGCTGATGCCCAGCGCCTGCAGCAACTCATGCAGGCGGGCGGCGTAGTCGGCGTCGGTCGGCGCATCGCCCGCCAGCGCAGTCGATGCACCGTAGCCCGGTGCATCCCATGCCATGACACGCGCCTGTTCACCGGCCAGCAAGGCGGCGTGCAACCAGGAGGCGGCGCCCGAACTGATGCCGTGCAGCAACACCACGCTGGGGCCGTCGCCGGCCACGCCGCATTCACGCAGCGCCACCTGCGCGCCCGAGGGCAGCGACACGATGCGCTGGGCAAAACGACGCTGCAGCAGCGCCAGCGGCGCCTGTAGCAGATCGTCAGCCTCAGTGCGGGTGATGGCATTCATGGCGTGGCCGCTCAGCGCTTGATGCTGGCCAGCGGGTGGTCGGCCGGGTAGGTCGGGGTGATGGGCTTGCTGGCGCCCAGCATCACGCACATCAGCGCGTCTTCGTCGCCGATGTTGATTTCCTCGCGGTACACGCCGGGCGGCACCGAGACCACATCACGGTCGGTCAGAATGGTTTCAAAGCGCTCGCCGTCTTTTTCCAGGACCAGCTTGAGCTTGCCGCGAATCAGGAAGAACACCTCTTCCACGTCCACATGCAGATGCGAAGGGCCTTCGTGGCCGGCCGGAATCACCATGGTCGAGAAGGTGAAGTTTTCCGCCGGAATCGTGCTGTTGTCAGCGGCCACGCCGGTGCCGCCGGTGCCGATGTAGCGCATCTGGCCTCGGCGGTATTTGGGGTCGAAGTCGGCCTGAAACTTCAGCGCGTCGAAGTCGTACTTGCGGGTGGAAAAGCGCGCCACGCGGCCTTCCATCCAGGCGGCAAAGCTCGTGCCCTCGGGTTGATCCCAGCTCTTGGGGAGTTGCTGCTGCTCAGACAGATCGCTCATGGTTTACTCCTGTGAAATTGATTGCGCTCAGCGCATGACGAAGCCGCCATTGACGGCAAGAACCTGCCCGGTGACAAACCGGGCCAAATCGGACAGCACATACAGCACCGCACCCGACACATCGCCGGGCAGTTGCTCGCGCTGAATCGCGCGCTGGTCCAGGTAGTGACGGTGCCGCGCCTCGGGCACATATTCGGTCGCCTCCACCAGCACCAGACCGGGCGCGATGGCGTTGACCGTGATGTTGTCGGCGCCGAGTTCACGCGCCAGCGAATGCGTCATGGCAATCACCGCGCCCTTGCTGGCCACATAGGCCAGCAGGTTGGGCGCGCCCCATAGCGCGGTGTCCGACGCCAGGTTGACGATGGCGCCGCGTCCGCTGGCGCGCAGCGCCGGGCGGCAGGCGCGCGTCATGAGCCAGGTGCCGCGCACGTTGACGTTCATCACCTGGTCCCATTTGGCAATCTCGATGTCGTCCATGCCGCGACCACCGGAATCGGTCACGGCGGCATTGTTGACGAGGCCATCCAGACCGCCGAGGAAGGCCACGGCCTGCCCGGCGCAGCGCTCAATCGAAGCCGGGTCGGCCACATCGACCGCGACGCCGCTGACCTCAAAGCCCTGCTCGCGCAGCGTCGCCACGGACTGCTGCAGCAACTCCTCGCGCAGGTCGGCCAGCACCACCCGGGCGCCGGCCTGGCACAGCGACCGGGCAAAGGCAAAGCCCAGGCCGCGCGCCGCCCCCGTCACCAGAATGCGGCGGCCGGCCACCAGGCCGGTGGGGCTGGTTTGGCTGTTGGCCGCCATCACGCCAGCCTCGCACAGGCGGGCGCCAGGTCTTGCGACCCCGCGAGGTAAAAAGGCAATTCGCTGCGAACGACGATAGGCATGAAAACCTCCAAGGACTGATGCGTTGTATGTTTCACTTATGAAACAACGATTAATTACTGAAACACTGAACGAAGCTTAATCCTGCTTTTTCGCATCTGCATTAGTAAAAACCCTTAGTTTTGCGCGCACACAGATCCGACCCCAGCCCCTATGCAGGGCTAAGGTGAACAGGTTCGAGGGTGGGTGCGGTTCGCCGTTGACGCGTGAAGCAAGCGCAGCGCCGTGCGCGCAGCCGCCTGGTGCACGGGCAAAGGACGAAAGGCTAGAGCCCGCCATGGTGACGGACGGGGATGCCTGGATGCGCGCCGCAGACTGTGGCGCCTGCAGCCGGGAATCGGTCTATTGGCCGATGAAGTCCAGCATGTCGCGTGTCAGCCTGGCCTTGTGCGTGACCTGCAGGCCATGCGGAGCGCCCTCGTATTCGAGCAGTATGGACCCGGCAATGCCCCTTGCCGCCGCCCGGCCCGCCGCGTCAATCGGCACCGTCTTGTCATCGCTGCCATGAATGATCAGCGTGGGCACCTTGAAGGCGGCCAGGTCCGCGCGAAAGTCCGTGGTGGCGAACGACTTGGCGCATTCGAGCGCGGCCTTCAGGCTGGCCTGCATCGAGACACTGCGGGCCCATTGCAGCACTTCCTCGCTGGCGGAATTCGACATCGGGCCGACGCCAAAAAAGCCCTTGAAAAAACCGGCAAAGAATTTGGCGCGGTCTTCCTTCATGGCTTCGGTCATCTTGTCGAAGACGGCCTGGTCGGTGCCCTCGGGGTTGTCGGGGGTCTTAAGCATGTAGGGCACCACCGAGGAAATCAGCATCGCCCTGGACACGCCCTTGCCGCCGTGGCGCGACAGGTAGCGGGCGACTTCACCGCCGCCCATTGAAAAACCGGCCAGCACCGCATCCTGCGCGCCGGTGGCTTCGATCACGGCCGCCAGGTCGTCGGCCAGCGTGTCGTAGTCGTAGCCCGTCCAGGGTTGCGACGAGCGCCCGAAGCCGCGGCGGTCATAGGCAATGGCGCGGTGGCCGGCCTGGGCAATCGCCACCGCCTGGTCGTCCCAGCTGTCGGCGGAAAGCGGCCATCCGTGCAACAGAATGACGGGGCGACCGGTGCCCCAGTCCTTGACATAAAGCCTGGTGTGGTCGAGGGTGGTGATGTAGTTCATGGGGTGCGCCTTGGCAACGTTAAACCCCAAGTATTTGGGGGCCGTTTCGCCGCAACCATCAGCGGGCCGGCGGGAAAGCTGTCAGTGACCGCCTACGCCTGCCCGCCCCTTCCATCGCTGCGCCCCGCGGTTCGACGCTATGCTTGCCGGATGTCAACCCTGCGTCGCATTGCCCACCTCGACATGGACGCCTTTTTCGCCTCCATCG
Organism: Polaromonas sp.; assembly: GCF_031411155.1. GTDB lineage: Bacteria > Pseudomonadota > Gammaproteobacteria > Burkholderiales > Burkholderiaceae_C > Polaromonas. The sequence continues at coordinate 3,988 of NZ_JANOAL010000103.1, forward strand.
AGCTGCTGCGCTACCCGCAGCTCAAGGGCCTGCCGGTGGTGATTGGCGGCGGGCGGCGCAAGGTCGATGACGAGCTGCTGGCGGCCCAGGGCGAGCGGGCGCTGCGCTTCATTCCGGTGGCCGACTTTCCGCTGCTGAAAGACTATGTGGGGCGCGGCGTCATCACCACCGCCACCTACGCGGCGCGGCAGTTTGGCGTGGGCTCGGCCATGGGCCTGATGAAGGCCGCCAAGCTGTGTCCGCAGGCCATCGTGTTGCCGGTCGACTTTGAGGAAGTGCGCAAGTACTCGCGGCTGTTTAAAAGCACCATCACCGAGATTGCGCCGCTGATGCAGGACCGCGGCGTGGACGAGGTCTACATCGACTTCACCGACGTGCCGGGCGGCCAGCGCGAAGGCGGCCGGGTGCTGGCGCGGCTGATCCAGAAAGCGATTTTTGACAAGACCGGCCTGACCTGCTCGGTCGGTGTGGCGCCCAACAAGCTGCTGGCCAAGATGGCCAGCGAGTTCAACAAGCCCAACGGCATTTCGATTGTTCACGAGGCCAACCTGCAAGGCCGCATCTGGCCGCTCAACGTGCGCAAGATCAACGGCATTGGCCCCAAGGCCGGTGAAAAGCTGGCGCGGCTGGGCATACAGACCATTGGCGAGCTGGCGGCGCAAGACCCGCAATCGCTGATCGCCCACTTCGGCAAGGCCACCGGCGCCTGGATGCATGAGGCCGCCTGGGGCCGCGACGAGCGCCCGGTGGTGACCGAGAGCGAACCGGTCAGCATGAGCCGCGAAACCACCTTTGAGCGCGACCTGCACGCGGTGCGCGACAAGGCGGCGCTGGGCGCGATCTTTACCGAACTCTGCAGCAAGCTGGCCGAAGACCTGCAGCGCAAGGGCTACGTGGCCAAAACCCTGGGCATCAAGCTGCGCTATGACGACTTCAAAATCGCCACGCGCGACCAGACGCTGGACCACTACACCGCCGACGCCGGCGCCATTCGCAAAGCCGCCGGCGCCTGCCTGAAGCGGGTGCCGCTGGACAAAAAACTGCGCCTGCTGGGCGTGCGGGCGGCCACGCTGGCAAAAACCGGTGAAACCCCGGATTTAGCATCAAATAGTGCTGCAGCCCAGGCAGAAAGCGCACAGTCTGCTCCTGAATCAATAGCAAATGAGCAGCTGTTCTAGCCGCCGGAAGGGCGGCCCGGGCGGGACGGCGCCGGAGCGAAAAAATAAACCGCCCTGGCGTTGACAACACCTTTCACGAAACTTACAGTGAACTTGTGAGCAGTGCTCCGCACCCGGCTTCTCATCCGGTCAATCCACTGCTTCTGCAAGGAGGTTCCATGTCAAACCTTTCCGGTCGCCAGCTCTGGCAACCTGTCACGCTGGGGCAGATGCAGCGAGTCAAAAACTGGTACCAGGCCCAGCATGGCGCGCACCCGGTCGAACACGAGCTCTGGGAGGCGGTACTCACGCTGTGGATGATGGGCTGGATCGGCTGGCTGCCGGCCTACGCCTTTGATGCGCCCTGGGCCTATCCGCTGTGCCTGCTCGGCGTGCTGGCGCCGCAGCTGTATGTGCACCTGCGCGCCCGCGCCCATGAGCGCCTGCGTCTCAGGTGTGACTGGCTGGACCTGGTGCGTTGACTACCATGGCGGCATGACCGCCCTCACCTGCTTTACCCTCAGCACCGGCAAGCATTTCAGCGCGGGCATGGCACTGGAAACCTTTGCCGGCAGCAGGGCCATGGACAACCAGAGCCCGGCGCGCCGCGCCGCGATCTGGAGCCACCAGCAGGTGCGCGAGGCGGTGACGGCGATGAAGAAAAAGCGCGCCGGCGCGTTCACGCCGCTGCCGGCGCTCCAGCATTTCAAGGAAATCGATAAAAACGGGCTCTAGCCCAGGTAAAACGTGCGCTTACAGCTATTATTTTTATAGCATCAGGCGATTTCGCCAACGTACCGCATCAGCCGACCCGCTGCCAGAACCACCAGCTGGCCAGCAGCACCAGCTGCGCCGAGCCGCCGCGCACCACCACCGCCGGGTACCAGGGCCGGCTCACCACCAGTTGCGACAGCAGCACCCAGCCGCCGACGGCAATCAGCTGGCCAGCCTCCACCCCCAGGTTAAAGCCGGCCAGCGCCCACGGCAGCAAGCCGCTGGGCGCGGCCGCTTCCTGCAGCAGGCCGGCAAAACCAAAGCCATGCACCATGCCAAACAGCAGCGCCAGCACATCGGTGCGAAGCCACGGCAGCGGGCGCAGATTGAGCAGCGCGGTCACCGCAATCGACAGCGCAATCACCGGCTCCACCCACACCGGCGAGGCCTGCGTCAAGCCAAAGGTGGCCAGCATCAGGGTGATGGTGTGGCCCACGGTGAAGGCCGTCACGGTGCGCAGCAGGGCCCACCAGGCATTGCCGGCCCGGCCACCGAGATGCTGGATGCCGGCGGCCACCGCCAGCACGCCCGGCGCCTTGCGCATGAGGGCCAGGCGCAGCGGCAGCACCAGCGCCAGCAAGAATGCCAGGTGGTCATAACCCTGCAGCAAATGATGCACGCCCAGCCTGAAATACTCGGCCAGCACAGACCCGCCACCCGAAGGCGCCGCGGCTGCGGCGCCGGCCGTGATGCCCGTGCCCGCGCCCAGCCGCAGGCCGGATGACTGCTGCGGCGACAGCGTGGTCAGCAAGTCCTGGCCGCCGACCCGGCCCGCCACCAGCAGGCGGTGCGTGGCGTCCTGGTCCTTGAACAGGCTGTAGTTGAAGGTCAGCGCCTGGCCCGCCGGGCAATGCGCCTGCGCCACCAGCCGCAGGTAGGCGCCGTCACTGCGCCGGTCCAGGCCGCCGGGCTGCCAATCAAGCGGGCACGCCGGGCGGGTATAAGCCGTCTGGTTCAGCAAGGCCTGCACCTGCGGCAGGGCGGCCTTGACTTCGCCCCAGGTCACCTTGCCATCGGCATTGCTGTCGATCGGCAGCAGCTGGTCCAGGTCCTTGAGGGCGATCGCCAGCACGAAGCGCAAGTCTTGCGCCGCGCCCGCAGCGGCGCCGTCGGGGGTCTGCTGCACGTCCAGGTAAGCATCACTGCCCTTGTGGGCCCAGGCCCCTGGCCCGCCGAGCAACAGAAAACCCATGAGGCAGGCCAACCCCAGCGCGCGCATCATGGGGCCGCCTTGATGGCCGCCAGCCGCGCATCCTGCAGGCCGGCCTGGCGGATCGCCTGCGTGATCTCGGCCACTGCTGCCGCATCCCTGGCCCGCTGCGCGCTTTGCAGCGCCACCCACCAGTCAATCGGCTCGCGCTGCAGCAGCAGGTTGCGGCGGGCCAGCGCCAGCGCAGCGGGCGCGTCGTCGTCCAGCCACAGCGCGGCCAGCGCCAGCTCACGGCCATGCAGCGCCGGGTCGTCGCCGCGGCGCTTCAGTTCGGCCGAGTACTCGCGCAGCAAGGCGCGCGCGCCGGTCCAGCGCGCATCGCCCAGCCTGCGCCAGGCGGCGGCGCGGCGCAGCACCACCGCGTCGGTTTCGGGCAAGGGCGCCAAGGCCTGCAGGGCCGAAGCGGCCTTGCCGCTGCGCAGCAACAAGTCGCTGTAGGCAATGGCGGTGTACAGATCGGGCTCCAGCGCCAGGCTGCGCGTGTACGCGGTGGCGGCGGCACTGTCCTGGCCCGCGCGCTCCTGGCTTTCGGCCAGCAAGGACAGCAGCCAGCTGCGCTGGCCGGCATCCGGCGTTTGCGCCAGCAGGGTCTGCAGACCCGGTACTGACGAGGCGTGCCGGCCCTGCAGCGACTGGGTTTCGAGCCGGCAGGCCGCCGCATACAGCGCCTGCCCGGCGCGGGCCACGGCGTCGCAGGCGGCCAGCGATTCGGCGTAGCGCGCCGACAGCCGCTCCAGCGCGGCCAGGTTCAGCCAGCCCTGGGCGTGGCCGGGCGCGCGCGCCAGCGCCGCCGTCAGCACCTGGCGCGAGGCCTCGAATTCATGCCGGCCCTGCTGCACCGTGGCCTGCAGCACCGCCAGCTCCGCCGGTGCCTGCGGTTGGTTCCACCACGGCGCCAGCGCCGCCTGGGCGCGGCCCCAATAGCGGGTGTCGCCGGTCTGCCGCGCCACCGCAATGTCTTGCCGGGCCTGCCGTGCGGCGGCTGACGGGTCGGCCACTTTGGGCGCGGATGCCGCCTGCGCCGGGCGGTTGCGCGTGACCGCGGGCAGCACTTCCAGCACGTCGTCGTCGCGTGTCGGTTGCAGTTCGGTCACTGCCAGGGCACTGAACGGGGCCGCAACCAGCCAGGCGGCCAGTGCAAGGTATTTCAAAAGGTCAGGCATGGTGCGTGTTGTAGGTGAGGCTGCATTCTGGCCGGGCCGAATGCGGCGGCGCCTGGCAGGTCAAAAAAAAGCCCGGCCGCCGACTGCCGCCAGCTGCCGGGCCTTGCCGCCCCGTTTAATTGAAAGGAGTCGGCTCGGACGTGTCGTCAGCCGCCAGCGTCATCGCGTTGACGTCGATCGGGTCGCTGTTTTCGCTGTTGTTGGCGATCATCTGGCTGATGAAGTCGAACACGTTGCTGACGGTCTGCTGCATGGCCGTTGGCGGCGTGCCAACCCCACCGCCAACCCCGCCAGCCACACCCGCCGATACCTCATCACCGCCGCCGCCACCGCAGCCTGCCAGCAGCAGCGCGCTCAGCGCCGCCCCCGCCATGAGTCTTGAATTGAGCTTGAACATGATTTCTCCTTGAGCCGCCTGGGCTTAGCGGGAACCCGGGTTGGGCGTATTGAGGTAGGGAAAGGTGCTCAAGAACGGCACCGTGGCCTGATCCACCGCATCATGGATATTGGCCGCGTTGGGCAAGCCGTTGGGTCCGGTGGCCGCCATCAGCGAGGTCAGGGCCGTGCCATCGCACTTCGAGGTCAGCGACGGGACGCCGGGCACCGAGTTGAGCTTCAGCGCGTCGTTGGAACCATTGATGGCGCACAGGCCGCCGACGGTCGCCACCAGCGCAATATCGACCACGTCGTCCTTGGGGCGCCGGCCATTCGGGAAGCCCGCCAAATCCTTGGCCTGCGCCAGGTTGGCGGTGCCGCCGACACGCAGCACTTCGCCGGCCACACCGAGGCGGTTCTGGTCGGCAAACTGCACCGGCACAATCGCCGTGTTCAGGCGCAGCATCTCCGAGGGTGTCGGCGTGGCCGGCTTGTTGACGCCGGTGATGCCGGTCAGGAAGGTGGTCAGCAAGTCGGTGCGCGGCAGGTTGGTGGGCGCCACCGCCTTGGCATCACCGGCCAGCACAATGCCGAGCAAGGCCGGCAAGGTCGGGTTGGACACATAGGTCAGAAACTGGCCATCGTCTTTCGGGCTGGAAGCGTTGAACTTGTCCTTGTCCGGCAAGCCAATCACCAGTTCGTTGACCAGCGG
>NZ_JANOAL010000104.1:0-9987 GCF_031411155.1 Polaromonas sp.
GGCTCCAATGGATGATCGCGCGTTCGTTCAAAAAGCGGGCGACGTGCCCGAGTGGACTTGACTTTACTGGGTTTGCTGCGGCGATGCCGGGCCCATCGACATTCGCGGACGTGGCCGGGGACAACGGGGCCGGGAGCATGACCAGCGCCGCGCAAGCGGGCAACAAAAATGGACCCTGAAGGTCCATTTTTGATTGCTATCTGGCGGAAACGGAGGGATTCGAACCCTCGATGAGGCTCTACACCCCATACTCCCTTAGCAGGGGAGCACCTTCGGCCACTCGGTCACGTTTCCGGAAATCTGGCTTTATTATGTCACGACTGTCTAGCACTGTCCGCTGGTATCTGGTCGAGGTCGAACGCCTTGTGCAGGGCGCGCACGGCGAGCTCCATATACTTTTCGTCGATCACGACGGAGGTCTTGATTTCGCTGGTGGAGATCATCTGGATGTTGATGCCCTCTTCGCTCAACACGCGGAACATCTTGCTGGCGATGCCGACGTGGCTGCGCATGCCGATGCCAACGATGCTGACCTTGCAGATCTTGGCGTCGCCGGTGACTTCCTGCGCGCCCAGCTTGGGCAGCACCTGGGTCTTGAGCAAGTCAATCGCCTTGGCATAGTCGTTGCGGTGCACGGTAAAGCTGAAGTCGGTTTTGCCCTCTTTGCTGATGTTCTGGATGATCACATCGACTTCGATGTTGGCGTCGGCCACGGCACCCAGGATCTGGTAGGCAATGCCCGGGGTGTCGGGCACGCCGAGCACGGAGATTTTGGCTTCGTCGCGGTTGAAAGCGATGCCCGATACGATGGCTTGTTCCATGTTTTCGTCTTCCTCAAAACTGATCAAAGTGCCTGATTTGGCTTCTTCGTTGATGTCGATATCCCATTCGGTGAAGCTGGACAGCACGCGCAGCGGCACCTTGTACTTGCCGGCAAATTCGACCGAGCGAATCTGCAGCACCTTGGAGCCCATGGAGGCCATCTCCAGCATCTCTTCAAAGCTCACCGTATGCAGGCGGCGCGCTTCGGGCACCACGCGCGGGTCGGTGGTGTAAACGCCGTCCACGTCGGTGTAGATCAGGCACTCATGCGCTTTTAAAGCGGCCGCAATCGCCACCGCCGAGGTGTCCGAGCCGCCGCGGCCCAGGGTGGTGATGTTGCCACCCTCGTCCACACCCTGAAAACCGGTGATGATCACGACCTTGCCGGCCTGCAGATCGGCGCGCACCTTGCTGTCGTCAATCGACTCGATGCGGGCCTTGGTGTGGGCGCTGTTGGTCTTGATGGCGACCTGCCAGCCGGCATAGCTGACCGAGGGCATGCCTTCGGCCTGCAGCGCGATCGCCAGCAGCGCGCTGGAGGCCTGCTCGCCGGTGGCGGCCAGCGCGTCCAGTTCGCGGTGGTAGGCGTCAGCGGGGCGGCTGGGCGACAGCTCTTTGGCCAGGCCCAGCAGGCGGTTGGTTTCGCCACTCATGGCGCTGGGCACCACGACCATCTGGTGGCCGGCCCGCGCCCACTTGGCGACGCGCTTGGCCACATTGCGGATACGCTCGGTCGAGCCCATCGAGGTGCCGCCGTATTTATGAACGATCAAAGCCATTGCAGGATGTCAGTCAGGGGTTGGTTGCGAACATTTGTTTTTGCGTAACCGCGCGTACTACAGCGCTTCGGCAGCTTCTCGGTGCCACCAGCAAAGCCTGCAATTATACCTAGGACTACTACCTAGTTAGCCGGCCTTATCACCCAAAGGGGTGTAGCGCAGCACGGCTCCGGCGCGGGTGATATGCCCGCTTCCGACCTTGAGGTGAAGCTGGTGGCCCCGGGTGGTGCAGGCGGCAATCTGGCCCAGCAACTGCGCCAGCTGGGCGGTGCTGGGCGTGGCCTGGTGCGCCCGCAGCAGCCAGTGGCGCAGCACATTGGCTTGCCGCGCCGCCGACAGGCCCTGCAGCGCCTGGATGGCGGGCGGGTTGCCGACCCGGTCCAAATCTTCCTGCGCCACTTCCACCAGCAATTCCTGCGCCTGCGCGGCATGCCTTGCGCTGCGCGCAAAGGTCTGGCGAAACCGCGGAAAGGCGCTGTCCAGCGCCGGCAGCAGGCGCGCCCGGATGCGATTGCGGGTGTAGCGCTCATCGCTATTGCTCGGGTCGTCGACAAACGCAATCTGCTGGCGCACCAGCCAGTCGCGCAGGGCGGCGGCCGGCGTTTGCAGCAGCGGCCGGTAAAACGTCACGCCGTCGCGTTCAAACCTTGGCGCCATCGCCGACAGGCCGGGCAGCCCGGCGCCGCGGCTCAGCGCCAGCAACAGGGTTTCGACCTGGTCATCGGCATGCTGGCCGAGCAGCACGGCTTGCAGACGGAGTTGCCTGGCGGCAGCGGCCAAGGCCGTGTAGCGCGCGCGCCGCGCCGCATCTTCCGGGCTGTCGCCGGGGCCATGGCGCGCATCGACCTGCAGCACCTGCAGCGGCAGCGTCAGGCCGGTGCACACCGATTCGCAGACGCGCACAAAATCATCGGCCGCAGGCTGCAGCCCGTGGTGCACATGAAGGGCCCGCACCTGGCCGGGCCAGCGTTCGGCGGCCGCCAGCAGCAGGGCGCAGGAGTCGGCGCCGCCGCTGTAAGCCACGCCGATGGGCGCCGCCAGGGAAACAACGAGGGGAAGGGAATCGAGCGCCACCAGCGCCGGATTCAACGAGTTTGGCGGGTTCATCACCTCAGAACCCTTGTCGGCTGAAAGCCTACTTGGCGTCGGCTTTGATGTCGTTAAAACGGCCATAGCTTTGCAGGCGCTCATAGCGTCGGTCCAGCAGCTCCTTGACCTTCAAATCGCTGACCTGCCGGAACGCGTCGCCCAGCGCCCGCTTCAAAAAGGCGGCCATCTGCTTGTGGTCGCGGTGCGCGCCGCCCACCGGCTCGTTGACGATCTTGTCGATCACGCCCAGCGCCTTGAGCCGGTGCGCGGTGATGCCCAATGCCTCGGCGGCGGTTTGCGCCTGCTCGGAGGTCTTCCAGAGGATGGAGGCGCAGCCTTCGGGGCTGATGACGGAGTAAATCGCATACTGCAGCATCACCACCTGGTCGGCCACCGAAATCGCCAGCGCGCCGCCCGAGCCGCCTTCGCCAATGATGGTGGTGATGATGGGCACCTCGAGTTGCGCCATCTCAAAAATATTGCGGCCGATGGCTTCGGACTGGCCGCGCTCCTCGGCGTCGATGCCGGGATAGGCGCCGGGCGTGTCGACAAAGGTGAACACCGGCAGCTTGAACTTTTCGGCGGTTTTCATCAGGCGCAGCGCCTTGCGGTAGCCCTCGGGCTTGGTCATGCCGAAATTGCGCAGGCCGCGCTCACGGGTGTCGCGCCCTTTCTGGTGGCCCAGCACCATGCAGGCGGTGCCGTTAAAGCGGGCCAGGCCGCCGACGATGGACAGGTCGTCGGCAAAATGCCGGTCGCCGTGCAGCTCGACAAAATCGGTGAAGATTTCGTTGATGTAATCGAGCGTGTAAGGGCGCTCGGCATGGCGGGCGATCTTGGTGACTTGCCACGGGGTCAGGTCGCTGTAAATGTCTTTGGTGAGTTGCTGGCTCTTTTTGGCCAGCTGGTCGATTTCTTCGGAAATATCGACGGCGGACTCGGTCTGCACGTAACGCAGTTCTTCAATTTTTCCTTCGAGGTCCGCAATCGGCTGCTCGAAATCGAGGAAGGTCTTTTTTGCCATGTGCTGCTCCTCAGGCTTTTGAAACTTTAACCGGCTCGGTCCCCAGGACCGGCAGGGGATCGAGCGAACGCCAAATATACCAAGTTGCCACGCTGCAATACGGCGCCCAGGCGGCGGCCACCTCGCGCGCATCGCTGCGGCTGACGGATTCGCCCGAAAAATAGTTCTGGCTGATGCCGTTGATCAGTCCCACATCGTCCAGCGGCAGCACGTTGGGGCGCATCAGGTAAAAAATCAGGAACATCTCGGCGGTCCAGCGGCCAATGCCGCGAATCGCCACCAGCTCGGCGATGATGGCCTCGTCGTCCATCGCCTCCCACTGCTTGACGTGGACCGTGCCGGCGTCAAAGTGAATCGCCAGGTCGACCAGGTATTCGACCTTGCGCGCGCTCAGGCCCGCCGCCCGCATGTCGTCGACCTTGAGTTTGAGCACATGGCCCGGCGTCATCTTTTTGGGCAGCGCGGCAAACCGGTGCCAGACGGTCTGGGCCGCCTTGACGGAAATCTGCTGCCCGACAATGCTGCGCGCCAGCGTGCTGAAGGCGTCGCCGCGCGCCTGCAGGGCGGCATCGCCCGACTGCGGAATCAGCCGTTTCATGACCCGGTCTTTCTTGACCAGATGCCGGCAGGCCTCGGCCCAGTAGGCCGGTACCGTGGTGGTGACCTCGGGCACCTCGGCCAGTTCGACGCTGGCGGGGCCGCTCTTTACTATATTTTTCATAGCGGCTTGCGCCCGTTCTGTAGGGGCTGGAGGCCGAAATGGCTTAAAAAACTCACACCTTTGCCTCCCACGTGGTGCCGGCGGATGAATCCTTCAGCACAATGCCCTGGGCCAGCAAGTCGTTGCGGATGCGGTCGGCCTCGGCAAAGTTTTTTGCCCGCTTGGCGGCTGCGCGCTGCGCAATCAGGCTCTGGATGCTGGCGTCATCCAGCCCCACGCCGGCCTGCAGGTAGCTGCCGGGCTCGCCCTGCAGCAGCCCCAGGCAGCCGCCCAGGCTTTTGAGCAGGCCTGCCAGTTCGGCCGACCGGGTCTTGTTGACTTCGCCGGCCAGGTCAAACAGCACGGCCACCGCCTCGGGCGTGCCAAAGTCTTCGTCCATGGCGGCCTTGAAGCGGGCGGCAAACGGGCTGGCCCAGTCAATCGCCACCTCGGCAGGCCTGACCAGGTCGAGCGCGGTGTACAGACGCTTGAGCGCACCGCGCGCGTCGTCCAGATGCGCGTCGCTGTAATTGAGCGCGCTGCGGTAATGCGCCCGGACGATGAAGAAGCGAATCGTCTCGGCGTCGTACTGCCGCAGCACTTCACGGATGGTAAAAAAATTGCCCAGCGACTTGGACATTTTTTCGTTGTCCACGCGCACAAAGCCGTTGTGCATCCAGAAGCGCGCCAGCGGCTGGCCGTTGGCGCCCTCGCTCTGGGCAATCTCGTTTTCTTGGTGCGGAAACTGCAAGTCAGCGCCGCCGCCGTGACTGTCGAAGGTCTCACCGCGCGTCTGGCAACTCATGGCCGAGCATTCGATATGCCAGCCAGGCCGCCCCATGCCGTAATCATGGCCCAGCGCCGCGCTGTCCCACTTCGCGTCCTCGGGTTCGCTGGCCTTGGCGGACTTCCAGAGCACGAAGTCCAGCGGGTCTTCCTTGCCGTCCAGCACCGCCACGCGCTCGCCGGCGCGCAGCTCGTCGAGCGATTTGCCCGACAGCTTGCCGTAGCCCCTGAATTTGCGGACCGCGTAGTTCACATCGCCGCTGGAAGCCCGGTAAGCCAGGCCTTTTTCCTCCAGCGTGCCTATCATCTGCAGCATTTGCGGCACGTACTCGGTCGCGCGCGGCTCCAGGCTGGGCGGCTCTATGCCCAGTGCGCCAATATCCTGGTGCATGAAGGCAATCATCTCGTCGGTCAGCGCCCGAATGGTGATGCCGCGTTCGAGCGCACGTTTGATGATCTTGTCGTCGATGTCGGTGATGTTGCGCACGTACGTCACCTGCAAGCCACTGGCCTTGAGCCAGCGCTGCACCACGTCAAAGGCCATCATCATGCGCGCATGACCGATGTGGCAAAGATCGTAAATCGTCATGCCGCACACATACATGCGCACATGGCCGGGGATCAGGGGCGAAAATTCTTCAACCTCACGCGACAGCGTGTTGTAAATGCGAAGGCTCATGGATGGGCTGGATGCGTGGCCTGAGGTCAACCGGTCTGGCGATCAACGGGTCAGAGGGGAAAACTGAAAAAAACTGTGTCTGGCTGGCACTGCGGGCACCCGGCCAGGGCAAAATCCGGACGGCTGCGAACTATACCCCCTCAGCTACAATCTGCCAGTATAGCCAGCCGGGCTGACACGGCGCCATGGCCCCCGGCCAAGCAGCGGATCCGCGGCCAGGCCGCCCGTTTTATATACTGCCCTGGTAGTTAGCGGCCCATGACAAGCTTTTGCCGGTTTTTTCAAGTTTGCCCGGGCCCCAAGGCCTCCCCACCATAGCGAGAGTTTTCATGCCCCTGCCAGCCCTCTTTTCACGCCAGCCCCTGTCCACTGCCCTGCGCCTGCTTTGTCTGGCGGCCACGCTGTCCGTGGGTGCCGTCCAGGCCGACGACTATGCCGATGTCAACGCCCTGATGCGCGGCGGCCGCTACCCCGAGGCCATGGCCAAGGTGGACCAGTCGCTGGCCGGCAAGCCGCGCGACCCGCAGATGCGTTTTTTCAAGGGCGTGATCCAGACCGAAACCGGCAAGACCGGCGACGCGATTGCCACCTTCACCCAGATCACGCAGGACTACCCCGAGCTGCCCGAGCCGTATAACAACCTGGCCGTGCTGTATGCCGGCCAGAGCCAGTTCGACAAGGCCAGGGCCGCGCTGGAAATGGCGATACGCACCAACCCCAGCTACGCCACCGCCCACGAAAACCTCGGTGACATATACGCCCGCCTCGCCAGCCAGGCCTACAGCAAGGCCTTGCAGCTGGACGGCAGCAACACCGGCGTGCAGCCCAAGCTGGCGCTGATCCGCACCCTGTTCTCTGCCGACACCAAAGGCGGCGCCAAGCCCGCGCCGGCCGCGGCGGCCACGCCCGCGGTGGTGGCCAAGCCGGCCCCGGCCGTGGTGCCGCCTGTGGCGGTGCCGCCCGCCGTGGCCGCTGTCAAACCCGTTGCGCCGCCGGTCGTGGCCACCGCACCGGCCGCGCCCGCGCCCGCGCCTGTGGCCAAACCTGCCCCGGCTGCCGACACTGGCGCCGAAAAACAGGTTGAAACCGCCGTGCGCGCCTGGGCCGACGCCTGGGCCGCCAAAGACATGAGCGCCTACCTGGGCAGCTACGGCCAGAACTTCGACACCCCCGGCAAGCAGTCGCGCAAAAGCTGGGAAGAAGACCGCCGCACCCGCATCGTCGGCAAGTCACGCATCAGCGTCAAACTCTCCGGCCTGGCGATCGCGGTGCAGGACAGCAAGGCCACCGCCAGGTTCAAGCAGGAGTACAGCGCCGATTCGCTGAACATTTCGAGCCGCAAGACGCTGGACCTGGCCAAGGTCGGCGAGCGCTGGGTCATCGTCAAGGAATCGACGGGCGGCTGATGAACGGCTTACGTACGGGTCTGTCGGGCACCCGCTTGCATCCCGGCAGTTTTTTCTGAGAGTCCCCATGAAAAGGACTTCGGCAACTCTTTTTTTGATCGCGCATTGCCTGGCGCTGGCGTTGCCGTCCGCGCACGCCGACAGCGGCCCCAGGGCCAAGGCCAGGGTCCCGGCCAAGGCGCAGGCACCGCGCCAGGCCGCGGCCATGCGCCCCGCCGTCGCCAGCCACGCCGCCGCGCGCAGCCCGGTCCGGCATGAAGTCCGCGACGGTGAGCCGGAAGCCCGGCTGATCGAAGTCTACAAACTGATCGGCCAGGCCGACAGCCGGCAGGCCCTGCGCAAGGCCGAAAACCTGGTCAGGGACCATCCCAACTTCCAGCTGGCGCAGCTGGTGTATGGCGATCTGCTGTCGGGCCAGACGCGCCCGCTGCGCACCCTGGGCGATGTGCCCGACACCACGGCCAAATCGGCCGCGCAGCAGCTTGCCGAGCTGCGCGAGGAGTCGCAGCTGCGCCTGCGCGCGCTGCGCGAGCGCCCACCCAGCGGCGCGATTCCGTCGCAGTTTCTGGCGCTGTCGCCGCGCAGCCGCCATGCGATTGCAGTGGACGCGTCGCGCTCGCGGCTGTACCTGTTTGAAAACGGCAGCGACGGCCTCAAGCTGGTCGCCGACTACTACATCTCGGTCGGCAAACTGGGCATCGAAAAAAACGTCGAGGGCGACCAGCGCACGCCGCTCGGGGTCTACTTCATCACCAGCAACCTCGACCCGAAATCGCTCAAGGACTTTTACGGCTCGGGCGCGCTGCCGATCAACTACCCGAACCAGCTCGACCTCAAGCGCGGCAAAACCGGCGGCGGCATCTGGCTGCACGGCACGCCCTCGGACCAGTATTCGCGCGCGCCGCTGTCCACCGACGGTTGCGTGGTCATTGCCAACCCCGATCTGGCCCGCATCATCAAGACCGTGGAAATCCGCAGCACGCCGGTGGTGATCGCGCCCAGCCTCAAATGGGTGGCGCCGCAGTCGCTCAAGGCCGACAGCAAGCAGTTTGAAGACGCGCTGCAGGCCTGGCACAGCGCCAAGTCCAGCGGCGACGTGGCCCGCCTGACCAGCTGGTACGCGCCCGACTTCAACACCCTGGGCAAAACGCTGACCGAATGGCAGCCGGCGCTGCAAACCGAACTCAAGCAACTGGGCGGGCGCGGCATCGAGCTCAAAGACGTGTCCTACCTGCGCTGGACCGACAGCAACGACACCATGGTGGTGACCTTTGCCGAACTGGTCAAGGGCGCCAAAACCGGCCGCGTCAAGCGCCAGTACTGGAGCCGCCACGGCAGCCAGTGGAAGATATTTTTTGAAGGAACTGTTTGATGGCCCTGCCACCACCTGCCCCGTTCACCGCCTTGCGCCGCAGGGTGCTGGCCGCCAGCGCGCTGTCGCTGGCCTGCATCGCCGCGGCCCCGGCGCTGGCGCAGGCCGCGCCCAGGGTGAAGTTTGCCACCAGCGAAGGCGATTTCGTGGTCGAGGTCTACCCCGACAAGGCGCCCAAAACCGTCGCCAATTTTTTGCAGTACGTCAGGGACAAGCACTACGACGGCACGATTTTTCACCGCGTCATCAGCAACTTCATGGTGCAGGGCGGCGGCTTTGATGCCAGCTATGCGCAAAAGCCCGCCCGCGCGCCGATTGCCCACGAAGGCCGCGAAGCGCTGGCCAAGGGCGGCGACAAAAACCTCGTCGGCACGCTGGCCATGGCCCGCACCGGCGACCCCAACTCCGCTTCGGCGCAGTTTTTCATCAACGTCAAGGACAACGAGTTCTTGAACCCGACGCCGATTCCCGCCGGTGACCCGGTGGCCGAGTTCAGCTACCAGGGCAAGGTCTACAAAAACGTGCCGCGCGCGCAGTTGCTGGGCGCCTCCGAACTCTACGGCTACACCGTGTTTGGCAAGGTCGTGAGCGGCATGGACGTGGTCAACAGGATCAAGGCCGTGCCCACCGGCGCGGCCGGCCCCTTCCCCACCGACGTGCCCAAGACGCCGGTTCTCATCAAATCCGCAACCCTGGTCAACTAATCAACTGGTCGACCAACCCACCCACTTCAACACAGAGGCCCCCCATGAGCAACCCCAAAGTAGAACTCCACATCAAGGACCACGGCGTCATCACGCTCGAACTCGACGCCGCCAAGGCGCCCAAGACCGTCGCCAACTTTCTGAGCTACGTCAACAAGGGCCACTACGCCAACACCGTGTTTCACCGCGTGATTCCCGGCTTCATGGTGCAGGGCGGCGGGTTCGAGATCGGCATGAAGCAAAAGGCCACCGACGGCGAAATCGAAAACGAAGCCGGCAACGGCCTGAAGAACGACAAATACACGGTCGCGATGGCGCGCACCAATGCGCCGCATTCGGCCAGCTCGCAGTTTTTCATCAACGCGTCGAACAACAATTTCCTCAACCACACCGCACCGAACGCATCGGGTTGGGGCTACGCCGTGTTCGGCAAGGTGATTGCGGGCATGGACGTGGTCGACAAGATCGAAGCCGTCAAGACCGCCAACAAGGGCGGCCACAGCGATGTGCCGCAAACCGACGTCGTGATTGAAAAAGCCGTCGCCCTCTAAACGCAGATTTTGCAGATTTTGCAGATTTGGGGTCAGACATCCGCGTCACGGCGGCAGATCACGCTGCAGGCATCC
>NZ_JANOAL010000105.1:0-2119 GCF_031411155.1 Polaromonas sp.
CCCCGAGGGCGTGATGGAATTTGCCACCAAGGACGGTGCCGAGGCGGCGCAGCACGGCTACCTGCCATGGTTTGATGTGCCGGGGCGCCAAACCGCAGGCACACCGGTGATGTTTGGCCACTGGTCAACACTGAAGGCGCAAGACGCGCAAAAATCGGACCGCCAGCTGCTGCCGCTGGACACCGGCTGTGTCTGGGGTGGCAGCCTGACGGCCGCCCGGCTGGGGGCAACGCCGGGGGCGTATGAGCTGATCTCGGTGGCCTGTGCGCAGGCGCAAAACCCGAAAGCGAAAACAGGCTGAACTGGCGGCACTCATGCCGTCATGCCGGGCAAACTGGCCTGCGCGCAATGCGCTTTCATCTGTGCGTCGGCCTGCGCGACTTTCTGCTGGTGCGCCTCTTCGGCTTCATCCGCCCAGGCCCGCGCCACGCTGGCGGCCAGTAGCAGCACGGCAGAGGTGAAGTAAATCCACATCAGTATCACCACCAGCGAGCCGGCCGCGCCGTAGGCCGACACCACGGCGGCCGTCGAAAGGTAAAGAGCCATCAGGTGCTTGCCAACGGCAAACAGAACCGCCCCAACGGCAGCGCCCAGCACCAGGTAACGCATGGCGGGCTTGGGGCCGGCGCTCATTCTCATCAGGGCCACAAACAGCAGCACGCAAAAGCCGAAGGACACCAGCTCGTTGATGACGAAGGCGATTCTCTCTATCGGCAGGTAGTTGCCGGCCCAGCCCGACAGCAGGCTTAAAAAGGTGGAAATCCCCAGCGACACCAGCAGCAAAAAGCCAAACGCGAGGATGTAGGCAACGCCGCGCAAACGCAGGGAGGCACTGCGCCACCATTTCTGCTGCGGCGCCTGGCCGCTGCCCTGCCGCCACAGCCGCTCAAAGGCATCCTGCAACTCGGCAAATACCCCGGTCGCACCAGACAGCAGCAGGCCAAACGCCAACAGCGAGGCGGTGATGCCCTCGGTCGGCTCCTGCGCGCTGGACAGCGCCTGTTGCACCACCAGCGCGCCCTGCGCGCCGACCACGGACCGTATCTGCTGAATCAGGCTGGTTTCAATGTAGCTGCGGTCCAGCCACCAGCCCAGCACCGCCACCAGCAGCACCAGCAAGGGCGCCAGGCTCAAAATTCCGTAGAACGACATGGCCGCGCTCATGCGCATGCCGCCGGCGTCTATCCAGTGGTCAATGGCGCGCCACATCGGCCGATAAACGGGCCGCAGCGCACCGAGCGCGAAGGTCGCAAATGCTGAGAAGTGCCGGGCCAGCCTGTCCATCATCTCGACAGCCTAGCCAGCGGCTGGTCAACGCGGCAGTGGACAGCCGCGCAAGCCCGCGTAGGCGCTTGCCGACGCTTGATGAAGCGGGGCCCCGCTACCCCGGACTCAAGCGGCGGTTTTGAACAGCGCGGCGACTTTTTTCTTGGGCTTGATATTGGCCGAAACACCGCTGCGTGCAGGATTGGCTTTGGCTGCGGCTTCCCAGGCGGGTTGTGCGTCTGCGGCTGCCGTTGACTCATAAGGCTGGTCAAAAAACGGATCACGCGGGGCTGCGGCCTGGCGATACGGCGTGTGTTCGCGGCGCTCGCGTGGCGGGCTCATTTCACGGCGTTCACGCTGTTCACGTGGTGGGCGCGAATCAGCTGCTTCACGCGAGTCATGTGCGCCGCGGTCATCGGGCTCGCGGTACATGCGGCGGCCGTCATTGATACGGCCCTGCTCACTAATACGTGGCTGGTCTTCGTCAAACTCCATCGGCTCAAGCTCAATCTTGGTCTTGATGAGTTTTTCAATATCAGCCACCAGGCGCTGGTCACTGCTGGCCACAAAGCTCACGGCCAGACCGGCAGCACCGGCGCGGCCCGTGCGGCCAATGCGGTGAACGTAGTCTTCGGCATTAAACGGCACGTCAAAGTTAAAAACGGCGGGAACGTCTTTAATGTCGAGCCCGCGGGCGGCTACGTCAGTACACACCAGCAAGTCAACCTCGCCTTTTTTGAAGGCATCAAGCGCCTTCAAGCGCTCGTCCTGGCTTTTGTCGCCGTGCAGGGCTGTGGTTTTAAGGCCTTCACGCTCAAGTGAGCGGGCCAGACGGGCACAACCGAGCTTGCTG
>NZ_JANOAL010000106.1:0-2430 GCF_031411155.1 Polaromonas sp.
GCGCGTGCAGATGCCGCCGTCGTACAGCGGCGCGCGCGCGTCTATGGCCACCATGTGCGCCTGCGTCGGGTCGCCAATGCGGTCGGCGCCGTGGTCGTCGAGCAGGTGCCTGAGCAGCACGCCTTTGTTGTAGGCCGTGCCGCGGATCAGGAAGTTGTCCGACGGCCATTCGCCGCGCTCGTTCTGGCCCCAGGCCTCGCGCAGCCATTCGCGGTTCGATTCAAACCCGCCAGCGGCCAGCACGCAGGCCTTGGCCGTGATGCGCTGGTCCTTCACGTAGGCGGCGACGAAGCGACCGTTCTCGATCTCGATGCGGTCCACCGGCGATTCGTAGCGCACCTCGACACCGAGCGTTTCTGCGCTGCGGAAATACGCGTTCACCAGCGCCTTGCCGCCGCCCATGAAGAAGGCATTGGTGCGCGCCACGTGCAGCGTCCCGGCCAGCGCGGGCTGGAAATGCACGCCGTGGCTGCGCATCCAGTCGCGGCAGTGGCTGGAGGCGCGGATCACCAGGCGCGCCAGGTGTTCGTTGGTCAGGCCGCCCGTCACCTTGAGCAGGTCCTGCCAGTATTCCTCTTCGGGGTAGACCTCGACCAGCACGTCCTGCGGCGCATCGTGCATGCAGCGCAGGTTGCGCGTGTGGGCCGAGTTGCCGCCGCGCCAGGCGCGCGGGGCCGATTCGAGCAGCAGCACGCTGGCGCCGGCCTCGCGCGCCATCAGCGCCGCGCACAAGGCGGCATTGCCGCCCCCAATCACCAGTACATCCACATTCATAGTCACCTCACCGCTTGCAGGAATGTGCTGACTTTAGGTGTCAGGCGGGCTTTTGCTCAGCCCCGGATCACGATGGGGCCATTACAAATTGTGATGGATCAGCCGTGCGCCTTGCCACGCGCCAGAGCGGACCAGCGCGCGGGCGCAGTCCGCCAGCACCACCCGGGTGGCCAGCGCAGCCGGCGACAGCTCGTCGTCCGACAGGCTGCACAGGGCATTGCTGCGGTGCACCTGGGAATCGGAAATTTCGGCCCACTGGAGGCGCTGTGCGGCGTCCTGCACCCGCCCCAGCGCCGCCCAGGGCTGCACCGTGCAGCCCAGCCCCGCGCAGACGGCATCCATCAGCATGGTCAGCGAGTCCACTTCGGCCACCAGTCGGGGCTTGATGCCGGCCCGGGCGAAGGCTGCGTCCAGCGTGCTGCGCAGGCCGTGCGCGCCCGTCGGCAAAATCAGGGCCACGCCTTCGAGCAGCGCCATGCTGGTTGAAGCCGGGGCTTCGGGTGCAGCGGACTCGTCTGCGGCACGCGGACGCATCAGGTACAGCTTTTCCTCCAGTAGCGGCATCACGCTCCAGCGCCGGGCCACGCCGGTGTCGAACAGCACCGCCAGGTCAAGCTGGCGCGAATTGAGCATGCTGGTCAGGTGACCCGACATGCTTTCCACCAGGTGCAGGCGCACATCGGGGTAGCGTTCGCGCATCGCCCGCATCAGTGGCACCCCCAGCACCCCCGCGGTGGTGGAGGCCAGCCCGACGCTGGCCGTGCCGCTCAGGCGCGACTGCTGGGCGGCGCGCACGGCATGCTCGGCGTGGCGCAGGGTCAGCTGCGCCTCCCGGAAAAACGCCAGCCCGGCTTCGGTCGGCACCACGCCCTTGCTGCTGCGTTGCAACAGCCGGGTGGCCAGCTCGCCTTCCAGCCGGCTGATTTGCTGGCTCAGGGCCGACTGGACCAGATCCAGATCCACTGCGGCACGGCTCATGCTGCCGAGTTCGACGATGCGGACGAAATACCGGAGTTGCCGAAGTTCCATAGCGGGCTGTCAAAAACGCAAACAGGTCATCGCGGGATAATCGCACACCTATGGACAAGCAACACAGCAAACAGCGGATCGTGGTGGGCTTGAGCGGCGGCGTGGATTCGGCAGTGACCGCGCACCTCCTCAAACAGCAGGGTCATGAGGTCATCGGCATCTTCATGAAGAACTGGGAAGATGACGACGACAGTGAATTCTGCTCGTCCAATATCGACTTCGTCGATGCCGCCGCCGTCGCCGACGTGATCGGCATCGAGATCGAGCATGTCAACTTCGCGGCCGACTACAAGGACCGCGTCTTTGCAGAATTCCTGCGCGAATACCAGGCCGGCCGCACGCCCAACCCCGACATTCTGTGCAACGCCGAGATCAAGTTCAAGGCCTTTCTGGACCACGCGATGCGGCTCGGTGCCGAAAAAATTGCCACCGGGCACTATGCCCGGGTACGGCACAACCCGGCCAGCGGCCTGCATGAACTGCTCAAGGGCCTGGACCCGGCCAAGGACCAGAGCTACTTTTTGCACCGTCTTAATCAGGCGCAGCTGTCCAAAACCCTGTTTCCGGTCGGTGAGCTGCTCAAGACCGAGGTGCGCCGCATCGCCGACGAAATTGGCCTGCCGAACG
>NZ_JANOAL010000107.1:0-2527 GCF_031411155.1 Polaromonas sp.
GTAGCGGCATCACGCTCCAGCGCCGGGCCACGCCGGTGTCGAACAGCACCGCCAGGTCAAGCTGGCGCGAATTGAGCATGCTGGTCAGGTGACCCGACATGCTTTCCACCAGGTGCAGGCGCACATCGGGGTAGCGCTCGCGCATCGCCCGCATCAGCGGCACGCCCAGCACCACCGCCGTGGTCGAGGCCAGCCCCACGCTCACCGTGCCGCTCAGGCGCGACTGCTGGGCGGCGCGCACGGCCTGCTCGGCGTGGCGCAGGGTCAGCTGTGCTTCCCGAAAAAACGCGAGTCCGGCCTCGGTCGGCACCACGCCCTTGCTGCTGCGTTGCAACAGCCGGGTTGACAGTTCGCTTTCCAGCCGGCTGATTTGCTGGCTCAGGGCCGACTGGACCAGATCCAGATCCACTGCGGCACGGCTCATGCTGCCGAGTTCGACGATGCGGACGAAATACCGGAGTTGCCGAAGTTCCATCACGGGCCTGTCAAAAACGCAAACGTGTCATGGCGGGGATAATCTCACACCTATGGACAAGCGACACAGCAGACAACGGGTGGTGGTGGGCTTGAGCGGCGGCGTGGACTCCGCCGTGACGGCCTGGCTGCTGAAACAGCAGGGCCACGAGGTCATCGGCATCTTCATGAAGAACTGGGAGGATGACGATGACAGTGAATTCTGCTCGTCCAACATCGACTTTGTCGATGCCGCCGCCGTGGCCGACGTGATTGGCATCGAGATCGAGCATGTCAACTTCGCCGCCGATTACAAGGACCGTGTCTTTGCCGAGTTTTTGCGCGAATACCAGGCCGGCCGCACGCCCAACCCCGACATTCTGTGCAACGCCGAGATCAAGTTCAAGGCGTTTCTGGACCACGCGATGCGGCTCGGTGCCGAAAAAATTGCCACCGGGCACTATGCCCGGGTACGGCACAACCCGGCCAGCGGCCTGCATGAACTGCTCAAGGGCCTGGACCTGGCCAAGGACCAGAGCTACTTTTTGCACCGTCTTAATCAGGCGCAGCTGTCCAAAACCCTGTTTCCGGTCGGTGAGCTGCTCAAGACCGAGGTGCGCCGCATCGCCGACGAAATTGGCCTGCCGAACGCCAAAAAGAAGGACTCGACCGGCATCTGCTTCATCGGCGAGCGGCCTTTTCGCGAGTTCTTGAACCGCTACATCGCCAAAGAGCCCGGCCCCCTCAGAAACGACAGGGGCCGGGTGCTGGGCGAGCATGTGGGCCTGAGTTTTTACACCCTGGGCCAGCGCCAGGGCCTGGGCATTGGCGGCGTGAAGGCCCGCGGCGCCGACCTCAAGGCGGCGCAGGCGCGCGGCCAGCGCGGCGTGGGTGAGCACGCGCCCTGGTTTGTGGCGCGCAAGGACATGGCGGCCAACACGCTGTGGGTGGTGCAGGGCCACGATCACCCGTGGCTGCAGTCGACCACGCTGGCCGCGCAGGACTGCAGCTGGGTCGCCGGCAGCCCGCCGGCCGCCGGCCCGCTGGCTGCCAAGACCCGCTACCGGCAGCAGGACGCGGCCTGTACGCTGACCCAGGCCACGGCATCAGGCTGCGAGCTGGTGTTTGCAGCAGCGCAATGGGCGGTCACGCCGGGCCAGTCGGCCGTGCTGTATGACGGCGAGGTCTGCCTGGGCGGCGGCGTGATTGCCGCCAGCAATGTGCAAAACCTGCCCGGCAGCCCGATTTTGCCCTGAAAAGGCATCGAATCGGGCTCTAGCCCAGACAGAACAAGCATGAGTAGCTATTAATTCAATAGCAAACCAGTTTCCCCGGTACGTCGCTCAATACGCCGTTTCGACATAGGTATAGATGTAATTGGAGCCGCCGTTGGCATTGCCGAACATGCGCGAGGCGCCAAAAATACCCGAGCGGTGCGACACGCCGATGCCGACATAGGTTTGCTTCAGCGCGTGCACGCCGACCAGGTCACCCAGGCTCACGTCCAGCGTCGGGTCCAGGTACTGCAGCACGCGTGACGACGGCTTGCCGTTGATGACGGCACTGCTGGCCTCGATGTAGGGCGAGCGCTGCGCGAACGACACGCCCACGCCCAGCCCCAGCCGCGTCTTGACGCGCTCGCTCCAGGGGAAGCCGCTGTAAATGCCCTTCATGAAGACGTCGAGCTGCATGCCATTGCGCTGCAGCCCGCGATCATTGTGGTGCGTCAGGCCGACGTAGCCCACCAGGTCAATCGGCCAGCCGTTGAAGTTTTCGACGAAGGGCTTGCCCACCTGCACACCGCTGATGCTGGTCGGGTTGACGCTGGCCGTGGAAAGGCAGCGCGCCGTGATGATCTTGACCAGGTGGCAGCCGTCTTCGGTGGCCTTGCCGTACAGCAGCTTGAAGTAGGTCGGCGTGCCGTCCTGGCCGTCCTGGTTCCGCAGCCGCTGCGGCGCGCCAAAGTCGTAGGCGGCGCCCAGGTAAACGGCGGGCAGCACGCGCTTTTGCACGATCGGGCTGTCGGCCACCTGGCCGCCCAGCACGGTGGCCGACGCGCCGGCCAGCAGGCGCC